>JAYVHZ010000136.1:0-5655 GCA_043770645.1 Undibacterium sp.
CAGACACACGTTTTCGCGGCAGCATTGCTGGTATCGTGCCGACTGTTGATCGTGCCAAAGCAACGGTCATGACGAAGATTCGATTTGAAAAATTAGACCTACGCATCCTGCCAGAAATGAGTGCAAAGGTAACCATCCTGTCGCAAGCAGCGACTGATGCAGATCAAAAAGCTGTTACCGCTTTAAATCCAAAAACCGTGGTTGATCGCGATGGTAAAAAAGTGGTCTTCCGCGTTAAAGCTGATACGGTTGAGATGGTCGCAATTACCTTAGGTAGAAAAATAGGCGATAACCAGGAGATCACAGGCAATCTTCAATCAGGTGATAAATTAGTCCTGTCTCCTGATGCAAAATTAGTTGCTGGCAAAAAGATCGTGATCACCACCAAATGAGTGCGCCAGTGAAAAACGTTATGCCAGCCCAAACAGCCACACCACCCATCATCCGGATTCGTAATTTGGATAAATCCTACACACGCGGCGGTCAGCACATCCCCGTATTGGAAGGTGTCAATTTAGACGTCGAAACGGCAGATTTTTTGGCCTTAATGGGCCCGAGTGGATCAGGTAAAAGTACGCTTTTGAATCTCATCGCTGGCATCGATAAACCGACGGCTGGCACCATCGAAATTGCAGGCGTCAATATTGCCAATTTAAGTGAGGGTGAGTTGGCAGACTGGCGCGCCGCGAACGTTGGTTTCATTTTTCAATTCTATAATTTAATGCCGGTTCTAAATGCATTTGAAAATGTTGAACTGCCTTTGTTATTAACGAATCTGTCACGTTCGCAACGCAAAGCGCATGTGACTGCAGCATTAGAAATGGTCAGTCTAACTGATCGCATGGATCACTATCCGAATGAATTATCAGGCGGTCAGCAACAACGTGTTGCCATTGCCCGCGCACTGGTCACTGATCCAGCGTTGATCGTGGCAGATGAACCAACGGGCGATTTGGATCGAGTGACCGCGGGTGAAGTCTTGGATTTACTGGATGAGTTACATCGGCATTTAGGCAAGACGATTATCATGGTGACGCATGACCCCAAAGCAGCCTCACGCGCACATCGCCTAGTCCATTTGGAAAAAGGTGTACTGGTACCAGATGAAGCGGCGGAAACGCCAGCGCACGTGGTCTGACCGACAGACATATTATGTTCATCTTCCGCCTCTTACTCAAAAATGCGTTTCGGCATAAGCTCCGCACCCTGCTAACCATGGTTGGTCTGGTCGTGGCTATTTGCGCATTCGGTTTGCTGCGCACGATTATTGACGCTTGGTATGCCGGCGTCGATGGCACGTCGAGCGTGCGTTTAATTACCCGCAATTCGATCTCGCTGACGTTCCCGCTGCCTTTGAGTTATGCGGAACGTCTACGCAATGTTGAAGGTGTGACTGGAGTGAGTTGGTCTAACTGGTTTGGCGGCGTTTATATTACCGAACGAAATTTCTTCCCTCAATTCGCTGTAGAGCCAGCGAGTTACTTGGCGCTCTATCCGGAATACGTATTAAAAGACGAAGAGAAGAAAGCCTTCATTTTAGATCGACAAGGCGCGATTGTCGGACGTAAATTGGCCAATGAATATGGCTGGAAAATCGGTGATCAGATTCCTTTGCGTGGCACCATTTTTCCGGGTACTTGGACATTCACGCTGCGAGGTATTTGGGACGGTGTTGATGCTAAAACCGATGAATCACAATTCCTTTTTCACTGGCAGTTGCTGGCAGAATCAAACCGCCAACGCTTAAAGCGCGGGGCAGACTACGTTGGTGTTTATGTCGTCCGTATCAATGAACCCGATAACGCACCTATCGTCTCAGAACGAATCGATGCATTGTTTAAAAACTCTTTGGGCGAAACACTCACCGAAACCGAGAAAGCCTTTCAGCTCGGATTTGTTTCCATGAGTGAGGCCATCTTGGTTGCGGTCAATGCGGTTAGTTTTGTCATCATCATTATTATCATGGCAGTAATGGCAAATACGATGACAATGACAGCCCGTGAACGGCTTGCGGAATACGCCACTTTGAAGGCTCTAGGTTTTTCACCTGGGTTTGTCGTGAAGCTGTTGTTTGGAGAAAGCTTGATGATCGCCTTGATTGGTGGCGGTGCTGGTCTGCTACTGACTTTACCGATCGCGGCCGGCTTTGCCAAAGCTGTCGGCACGCTGTTCCCAACATTTATGGTGTCGCAGACAACGATGCTTTTGCAAATTCTTGCTAGCGTGATTGTCGGTGTGGTTGCGGCAGCTTGGCCAGCATGGAAAATGAGCCGTATTGATATCGTCAATGGTTTGAGGCACGTCGCATGAAAGCCATTCCATTTTCTTATGTGGCGCGAAACCTTTGGGTGCGCCGTGTCACAACTTCACTAACCGCTGGTGGAATGGCCTTGGTCATTTTTGTGTTCACCGTCGTCTTGATGATGAGTGAAGGAATTCGCGCAACCTTAGTAGCGACGGGTCAACCGGATAATGTTTTGGTGTTGCGTAAAGGTGCTGGTGCCGAAATCAATAGCGGCATTTCACGCGATCAGGCGGCGATTATTTCCAGCTTACCAGGCATCGCAACTAATCGAGATGGTGAGCTTCTCATCAGTAAAGAACCAGTAGTCCTGAATAATTTGCCCAAGCGTAGCAACGGCAAACCTAGCAATGTCACTTTACGTGGAACCTCGACATTGGGCTTGGAATTGCGTCCACAAGTGAAAATGATCGAGGGCAGAATGTTTCGCCCCGGCACCTCAGAAATCATCGCCGGACGCTCTATTTCACAAGGTTTTCGTGGCACAAGCTTAGGTGAAACACTACGTTTTGCACAAAGAGATTGGGTTGTGGTGGGGATTTTTGATTCGGGCAAGACTGGCTTTGATAGTGAAATATGGGGCGACAGTGAACAAATGATGGCAGCTTTCCGCCGCAATGCATACTCTACGATCGTGTTCCGTCTTAACGATTTAACTGCCACCGACAATCTACAAGCAGCGATTAAAAATGATCCAAGGCTGCAAATCGAAGCAAAGCCAGAAATTCAATTCTATGCAGAGCAAAGTGAAGCACTTGCAACCTTTATCCGTATTTTGGGCTTGAGCCTGTCGGTTATCTTTTCTATCGGTGCTATCGTTGGCGCCATGATCACCATGTTTGCGGCGGTGGCTCAACGGGTTGGTGAAATTGGCGCATTACGCGCACTTGGTTTCAGACGCAGTGCTGTTTTAGTTGCCTTCCTGTCTGAATCTTTATTGTTATCTTTGGTTGGTGGCGTCGTTGGTCTGTTTGCGGCATCATGGATGCAAACGGTGGATATCTCCACGACGAATTTTCAAACATTTAGTGAGTTGGCATTTCAATTCAAACTAACTGGTGAAATCATTTTGCAAACCATCATGTTCTCTTTGATCATGGGGTTCATTGGTGGTTTTATTCCTGCTTGGCGCGCTTCGCGTATGAAAATTGTTGATTGCTTACGTGCCTCATAGCCCTTTTGACACATTGAAATCTTTTTGTAAGCAAGCGTAAATCCACGCCTGATGATATCTCGCGCTTTCTACAATGTCATCACATCAGTTTTTTTAGCATTTTGTGAATTTTTGTGACATCCAAAATGACATCTGCCGCGTTGTGTCTAGACAGGTAACACCGCCAATACTTTCAACTATTCAAATGTGCGAAAGAAACATCATGAATATACTGCAACATCCCAAGAAAATCGTTAGCCTGGCAGCTTTAGCCATCAGCTCCTGCCTTTTTATAGTTCAAGCAAACGCGCAAAACACGCCACCTCCACTACCGCTGTCAAATCCCCCAGTCAATTCACAAAACGGCACTAATGACGACAATTACGAGCCGCCAAGTCGGATCGCGCGAGTTGGCTATTCCTACGGTGATATCAGCTTTGCTGATGCGGGTAGCAATCAATGGGTTCCCTTATTAGCGAACCGCCCGATTTCGACAGGCGATAGCGTATCTGTACCGAATGGTGGTCGCGCCGAATTGCAAGTTGGTGCAAACACCTTACGTCTAAATGAGCGCACACGTATTAGTTTCATCACCTTGAATGACGACAGTACACAAATTCAGTTGTCCCAAGGTAGTCTGGTATTGCGTGTGCGTGCTTTGCAAGAGCGTGAGAATGTCGAAGTCAATACGCCTAACTTGAGTTTCTCAATTCAAGAACCTGGCGAATATCGCATCAACATGAATGATGACAATACCAGCACTGTCATGGTTCGTCGCGGCGTCGGCGTGGCACAAGGTGATCGCGATATCATCACTTTGCGTGAGGGTGAACAAACACGTTTTTCTGGTACCAATTTAAACCACACACAAATCGTTCGGGTACCGCCTTTCGACACCTTCGATCAGTGGGCTGCCGACCGAGACCGTGCTGAAGACAATTCAATCTCTGCCCGCTACGTGCCACGCGATATGGTGGGCTACCAACAGCTCGACGAATATGGTAGCTGGGATACCCACGTTGAATACGGTGCGATCTGGTATCCACGAGGCATTTCAGTTGGTTGGGCACCCTACCGTGATGGTAAATGGGTATGGGTTGCGCCATGGGGTTGGACTTGGGTAGATCGTTCACCATGGGGATTTGCACCTTATCATTATGGACGTTGGGCCCATGTTGGCAAACGTTGGGGCTGGGTACCTGGTCGTTATGAACGCCACCATCGCGCAGTCTACGCACCAGCATTAGTCGCCTGGGTTGGTGTAGGTAGCTCTGGAATAAGCACTGGCATCAATTTAAGTACGCGGCATAGTCATGGCCCGTCAGTGTCTTGGTTTCCGCTAGGGCCTGGCGAAGTTTATCGTCCTCATTACACCCGTAGCAATCGTTACATTCAGAATCTGAACCAAACTGTCGTCATCAATAACACAACGGTCATTCAAAAGAACGGTCGTTACGACATGCGCAATAATGATGACAACAAGCATCGCGATTACCGAAATCAACATGTGCAAAATGCAGTCACATCAGTGCCGACGCAGACCTTTGTTCGAGGTGAACATGTTTTTCCAGTCTCATCTTCACTTCGAGGATCGGACATCAAGCATATGCGGATAGATGATGATATATCGAGAATAGCCCCAGAAAAGAGTAATCGTTTCGGTGATGCACGCCCACGCAACTGGCAAGAAAATGATCAATTCCGCAGTCGTCCAGTGATCACTGGACCGACTCGTAGCGATGCAGTCAAACTGCAAGATTCGTCTCCAAATACGCGATATGAAAGTAATCGTATCCGTCAACGAGACGACCAAAGCGGTGGTAATGGAAACAATACAGTGCAAACACAAAATCCGCTACCGAATTCACGGCTGAACGATATGAATAACCGCAACGAGTCGAATGGAAATCGCTTTGAACGCCGTCAAAACATGGAACAGCAAGGACTCAATACACCGGCGCAAGTACAACAGCAACAGCTTCCCAATACCAATTCAACAGGTATCAGAACTGTGGAAGAAGTTAATAGTGACAGAAATAATCATCGCATCCGCGTTGACCGTTTTGATCCCACCATGCAAATCGAGCGTGAGAGAAATGAAAATGCTCAACGCGCCACTATGAATCAACCTCGATCAGAGCCGATGCGTGACTTTCACTCAACGACTCCGAACAATACCGCTATACCTCTAAGTCGTCCC
>JAYVHZ010000137.1:0-3965 GCA_043770645.1 Undibacterium sp.
TCAAGGGAATTGTTGTTCTAAGTTTGCCCGCACACAAAGGTCTATTTCTTAATAATGTTGAGGTAAAAGAGAATCAATTCATTTCTACTGCTGATATAGCAAATGGTCTTTTACGTTTTCGTTCGCTTGATGTATCCAATGGCATGTTTAAGTTTAGTGTGAGCGATGGAAAGAGCAAATCGATTCCCTACGATTGGACTGCCAATGTTTTTGAAACAGTGATCGTCGCCCCAGACAAGCTTTCTATCAGTGGAAGCAACAAGCATGGTGAAATGCTCAAAGCGGTAATTAATACTGATGATGTTGGCGATCCAAATTCGGTGAAATATCAATGGAAAATCGATGGATTTGCAAGCTCGCAATGGGACAAAGCGACACTAACTCCAGATTTTTTTGATGTCGGCAAAAAGGTCGAATTGACTGTGCAGTATCAAGATTTGAACGGGAATTTGAAGATTTACAGAGCGTTTGGTGGTGAGCTCATTAGTGGAGAGAATAATGCTCCTTCCGGTTCACCCATCTTTAGTGGGTGGAGTTTTGTTGGTGAAACGCTTACTTTCGTAGGGGGAGTCTTTGATGGCGATGGCATAGAGCGTATTAACGGTATTGAAAATTTTCAATTTCAATGGAAGTCCAACGGCATTGCGATACAGGGGGCGACCTCGCCTAATCTTTTGTTGGATGCTTCGCTGATAGGAAAACTCGTTACCCTAGATATCAGCTACCGAGACTTAAAAGGCAAGTCGGAGATGATCTCCGGTGGTAAACTTTCTCCAATTAATGATGTCACCGTCTTTTTATCCGGTGATCATATAAAGATCGCAAACCCTGGCGACAATAAATTTATTGGAAGTAGTGGTATCGATACAGTCGTGTTCAATCAACCGTTGAAGAACTTTCTAGTGATAAAGGGCAATGGCGAACATTATTTGATGAAACCGAATGGCGGGAATGAACTGCAAGTATTACGTGATATTGAGCATGTGCAATTTCAAGATTTCTCGATGAATCTACAAGTGACTTCTAAAGCCAGAGCAATGGCCACAGCAGATGTCAATAAATTGATTGAACTGTATATCGCTTTTTTTAACCGCATTCCTGACGCAGATGGGCTTTCTTATTGGATGGATCAGTTTAATGCTGGACAAAGTATTGATCAGATCGCCCAGTCGTTTTATAACGCAGGTGTCCACTATTCTGAATTAACCGGATTTTCTAAGACAATGACGAACGAAGATTTTGTCAATGTTGTCTACAAAAATACTTTAGGTCGACAGAGTGGTGCAGATGCGGAGGGCTTAGCATATTGGTCAAGCCAGCTACAAACTGGCAAAGCTACCTATGGCTCCTTGGTGTCCGAAATACTGACTTCTGCGCATTCTTTCAAAGGCAATGAGACTTGGGGTTGGGTTGCCGATCTATTGGATAATAAGATTTTTGCAGCATCGACAATAGCGATTGGTTGGGGCATTAGTTTTAACAGCCCCGAAGAGTCAATTAAGAAAGGTATGGAAATTGTCGCTGCGGTTACACCGACAAATAGTTCGGATGCCATCAAACTCATCGGCCTTAGTACAGACAGCATTTATCTATAGTCAAAAACTGAATTTTGAATAGACGTGTGGTGGTGTTACAGGAGAATTTTGTCGTGGTAATTCGCGAATATTTGGTTCGACTACTTAACTAATGGGGGTAATGAGTGAACCCAGTTATCCCAAAGTATTCAGACCAAATGGCAACACGCCTACCGCTCGAATCGTGACATAGACTCGGCGTTATTCATAGGAAAAAAAGGCCGCCATTCAAAACGGCGGCCATACTATCCCAGTCGAAATGCAAACAAAGGTTTAAGGCAAAGTAGTGACGTTCACATTAGGTGGTGTGCCTAAAGCGGGACGTGTAAAGCTTTGCCCCAGAGTGACAAAGTCGTCGAAAAAGCCGCCGTTACGCATATAGAATCGACCGTTTTCTAAGCCACCGGCAAAATCCATCCGTTGTTTGTTGACGGCAGTTGCATCACCAGTAAATTTCATTTGGGTGACTTCAGACCACACGCCAGACGTGTTACGTGCCCATTGATTACCCAACAAAACTTTGCGCCCAAGATAGCCTTTGGTATCGAGAAAATTTTCAAGGAAAGAATGTGATCCACTTAAATATGTCGTGGTCGAAGGACGTTTCCAGCTCGCCATAAAGCCCCAAACCTCTGTTTCTGGCGCGTAAAACCAAGCTGAAAAGATAGTGCTACCAGCACCGTCAGGAGTTGCCTTTGTGATGAACTTGTAGGTATTGCCTGCTAGCCAGTTGTAGACCAAATAAGCTTGACCACCTGTGCCCTCACCACCAAAAGTATTGTCGACCACATTCGGTCCTTTTCTGACCAAGGTGGTTTTGGCGCCATTGTCCGCATCCCATACTGAGAAGAGCATCCAGCGTTCAGTCGTTGACTTAACCTGCATGCCGAAATAGCCTCCACCAAATCCATTCGCCATGAAATAGGAACCAATACTATCTTCACCAGCGGGTACCGTGAGCTCATTGTAAAAATACTCGGTATTGGCGGGCGTCACATAGTTAACATGCACCGAAGGACCACGGCGCGACCAATAGTAATTGGCAGCATCATTGGCGTAATTCATACCGGTGCTTGCAGCTGTTCCCGCAATCTTGAGTGCTGATACATCACCAAAGTAACTGCCATCTTTACTGACCCCTTGAATATCAACTTTGACGTAACCAGGCGCCGCGATATTGACTGTGCCGACATCATAAGTTTTTGATGCAGAGCCGCTCAAACTCACATTGAAAGCTGTGCCGTTGATCGTCACTCTAATCGTGCTTGCATTGGAGCCTGCGAGTCGCGCGTCTAATCCCAGTTTTAATTGACCCGCCTGTGCTAGTCGAAAATACACACTGGTAACGGTCGACGCATTGGTCCAATTGCCTAGACCACTGCTGTTGATGATTTCCGATGCAGAGCTACTAGCGCTAGTAATAAAGGCATTGCCACCCAGATTGACAGTTGCGTCGTAGACAGTCGCAACAGGAAGGACTTCAATATTGCTACTGGTGCTGGCATTAGCTCCAGATTGACCGCCGCACGCCACTAGCAGACTAAACAGGCTACCCAGCATCAAAATTACGCCCATTCCTTGTTTTACTCTCATGCATCTCTCCCGTTCATTTGAATTTACAAAGCTCACGCTAAATCAACTTTGCCAAGTAAGAAATAATCACCACGAAAAAAATCCTTTTCCGCGGAGACTATTTTTCTGAAAATCATTTCCAAACTTCATTTTAAAGAGAGACAAATATGGCTGCCAGCGACATATTTTTGGTGTGACGTGTACAAAAAATTGAGGAGCCAACATCTGATAATTTGCAAAATATTGTCAATGCTATTTCAGTCTTTAACACCATTTTTTTGACCATCTGGGAATTGTGCAAAAGCACATTCAAAGCTTCGGAATTACAGATTCAACTACTCTGAATTTTTTCCAGACACGTTCAGACCAGACCCATTACACCAAAATTTATTCGCACTGAGTCTAAGACTTGTTTGCAACAAGGTATAAGAACAAGGTTTGGTTTGTTGGATACATTCGAAAACGTCGGGTGACAGCTTAGGCTTACGAGCACTGAGTCAACTCTTTGGCGCTAAAGTCGAAGATTCAACTTGTCTATGCCGGCGCTACGATTGCGTTTTACTGAGTTGGCAATTCCAACTAAAGAGACTCGCAGTAACTTCAACATTTTTCACTCGTACAAAACGTTTCAGTTGTAACTGTGTATTGTCTCTTTAATTTGTTCTGTCTCCAGTTACTCCGTTCGTGGCGCTTAAAGGCGATGTGATTGAACTATAGATGAGCTAAGAACCATTGGCCGATTATTCGTTTGAGTTTGTTTCGCTCATTTTTGCGTAGGTGGAGTATTAGTTTGAGACACATCTTGCACAATGGCCCCTT
>JAYVHZ010000138.1:0-5898 GCA_043770645.1 Undibacterium sp.
TGACCACGCTCAGTCGTCAAACCTGGCCCGGCATTGAAATCGCCCATTTCATTATTTAACAAAAATCCCGTGCCCGGCGCCACGATACGCGAACCGTAACCGTATTCCAAAGTATAGGTCAAGGAGACTGCATTACGCTGCGCATCGACCACCGAAAGGTGGGTGGTTTCTAGCGATTCCTCTGGCCAGGTGAACGATGTCGGTGTGGATTTCGAAGCCTTAGCTGGGTTAATGGTCTTGCGCAGGTTAGTCGCATACTCTTTCGATGTTAAGCGATCGATAGGCATGTCGCTGACAAAATCAGGGTCGCCCAGATGTTGTGCTCTGTCTGCAAAAGCACGACGCATTGCCTCGGTAATCAAGTGTTGATTCTTAGCAGAACCATAGCCGTTGGCTTTCAGATCGTAGCCTTCCAGCAGATTGAGCATCTGAACCAGCGCAACACCGCCAGAGCTGGGTGGTGCCATCCCGATAATGTCATAGCCACGATAACTTCCTTTGATCACATCGCGCTTCTTGGCTTGATAGGCTTTCAGATCTTCGCGTGTGATGAGACCGCCGTTGGCCTTCATGTCTTGTTCGATCAAGAGTGCTGTCTCACCCTCATAAAAACCCGCTGGACCTTGCTCGGCAATGCGCAGCAAACTGCGCGCAAGGTCGCCTTGCTTAAGCGTTTCGCCTGCTTGATACGGCTGTCCATTTTTAGAAAATTGCGCCAGCGTTGCTGGGTATTTTTTAAAAGAGGGTAATACTCTTTCTAAGGAACGCGCTAAGCCATGCGAGACTTCAAAACCATCACGCGCCAAGATGACGGCAGGCATGACAAGTTCCTTCCATGGCTTGGAACCTTGCTCTTTCCATGCCATATACAAACCCGCAACCGTGCCGGGCACGCCGACGGAACGGTGGCTATTGTGATGCAGATCGTAATCGTATTTGCCATCTTTTAACCACATTTCAGGAGATGATCCGCTGGGTGCCGCCTCACGAAAATCATACGAGACGGCTGCCCCGCTAGTCGGACGATACACAATAAAACCACCACCACCGATATTGCCTGCCGTAGGATGCGTCACTGCCAACGCGAACGCCGTGGCTATCGCCGCATCCATCGCATTGCCACCATTTTTGATGATCTGAAACCCTGCTTCGGAGGCGATATCGCTTTGCGATACGACCATGCCCAGCTTGGCACGGGCAGGCGTCGATCCAGCGTGTGTGACTGGAGTTGCAAGCACAAGAAGGGAAAAGGTAGAAACAAGGACGAGGAGCTGACGGCGTATCATGAAACATCTCCAGAAAGAGGGGGAACTAAACGCGTAAATCAAATGAATCGAGCGATGAAAGGTTCACTATCGCGCAGAATAGACCAACTATACCTTTTTATGTGGTTATCAAGAAAACTCAGTGCGGAATATCTGGTTTGACGCTTACCGCTTGTCATCGATCGCATTAAGGATTTTTTGAAAAAGCAGTGACGTGACAAGTGTAGGGCGGGTGCAACCCGCGCCGCCAGCATGTTCAGGATACCAAACGGGCAATTAGATGCTTGAAAAAAGATTTAAACGATGAATCGTTGAGGTAATTTACAGCGCGGGTTGCACTCGCCCTACATGGCTGTATTTATGCTTTACGAAAATATTGTGCCTTACCGAGTTAAACGTATGCTACTTGGGTGCTGATAGGGTCTAGTCACCTAAAACCAAAAACAAAGAAAACACAATTAGATTATTCAAAGAATGTAATGCAATTGAACTGCTCAAGCCATCTCGTAGTCTTACATAGCCCCAAAGTATTCCCATCGAGAGTTGCGGGATTACAGCGAAAACTACGAGCAAACCGCTGGCATCACTAAATTTGTAATTCGCAATATGAACCATCGAAAAAGCCCCTGCATATAGCCAAAAAATTTTGGGATAGTGCTCGATGAATTGACGACCAAAACGAAATTTTTCTCCCGTGTATTTGTGCTTTCGTCTGTCCAAACTAAGAAAATTGAGATAGGAGGCAACAAACATAGTGAGGAGAAATATTCCTGCTGCAATTTGCCACTGACCAAAAAGTAGACTGATCAGAGCCGGCCCTACAAATAGGCTGTATTTCAGGTTTCTTAATCCAGCTCTAAAAATTATTTCTTCCATCAACGGCGCAACAAAAACCCCGATAAAGATAATGCCGCCACTAGTTACATCGCGATCGTTCTCTATCGTTGTCCAAGTGTCTAAGGCTAGGCCGATCGACAGTATGTATATGAGGCTAAATGTTAGGCCGATAGCGGCCAAGAGGAGTACTCGTTTCCAGCGATCACGAAGATTAGACTTACTAGAAAAACGTCTAACCGGTTTTGCTAAAAAATGGCGTAATTCGACAATTTCTTTTCTGACATATGCGCTAAGTCGTGCCGCCCAGCTTTGTTTTATTGGCGATGTCGTGATTGTTTTTTGATTACACTGCTCACTTCGCTCTACAATCAAATTAGTATCCTGTGGCTGCATCATGTTTTGTTGATTTTTATGTTAATTGAGGCGAATTATGAGCGTGCTCGTCTTTCCATCGTGCTACGGGGGGGGCGGTAATGTTGCATGTTAAGTCTAGACTCCGTGCTTGGACGTACATGGTTCCCACGCTTTTTTACTTAATCAATACACTCCAAAAAGGCGTGCACAAAAAGAAGATCGCGATACCAAAACAGATTTTGCTTATCTGGGGCAAATTTGATTTGTTGAGTTGTTTTGGATTTTGAAAGGCGAGTGGATTCAAAAGATAGCCAAACATGGCGAAGGGCATGAATAGAGTTTGCAACTGATTTAGATCACTACTTTTAAAACTCAAAAATAGTGACACAAAAATCCATAGACAAGCGAAGCTCGTAAATAACACGAACCAGCATTTACCTTTGAGCCCTAAGCTTTTCCAAGCGATGATTTTAAGTGTAGTCAATTTCAGATAATCCTCTATCAGTGCCTTACGAAAGAATTGAGCCTTGCTGAGTTGCTTATGTCAAATGTAAGGCCTGCCCCCCGACTTCCTTAGTTACTCAGGGCGAATGCTCAATCACGTTTTTACGGAAGCCAAATTTTTTTGATTTAACCGAAACGTGGTTTTTTTCTCGCCTGTACGGAAATAAAACACTCCCAGCACATCCACAAGGTATCCCCTGTCGCGATAGCTAGCTTCAATTGGAGCACCATGGGCAAGAACGATCGCTTTTGACACGAGCTGTTTCGATACTTTCTCCTCAAGCCCGCCCTCAAAACTTAGACGAAAAATTCTTTTAGTCTGCTGATCTTGCTGGATAAGCGAAGAGCTCAAACGATGGTTGTCTAGGTGTTTGAGTTGCTGAGCCATCTCAGGTGGTAAATCACTGTTCTTCTCAGCTAGCTCACGACTAGCAAAATGCTGCTCCCATGTTAATTCGAACTGGGCCGGTGTTATCTTAGTCTGAAGTGCGATCAAGACAGGCAACGCTAAGAGTGCGCCGAATACGATGAGTCCGATTTTTAATAGTTTTTTCATGTTACTGCTCCGAGATGGGGATTGATCATGTAGAGATCTCACGTAGGCTTCGATCTCGTTCCAGTCTAAAGCCAAGAGTCCTATTAGGCGCACTGTTGGTGCTTTTTAAGTGTTGTCTACCAAATTAGGGGGAATCCACACGCCAGTAACAGTCGTAGCTACTTTGGTATCGTGTCCTTTACTTTGCATGATGAATTTAACTTTATGTGCAGTGAAAATTTTCTTTATCTTAGGTGAGATTTCAGCAAGATCATTGATGCTTATCTCACGTGAAAAACGGACGATATTGGTTTGCTTGGCTTCATTTTTAGATAAGTTGACTTTAAGCATCGTGTCGGTCCGATATTCTCCGATGGTTTTTAGCTGCGCCAAAATTTCCTGCGAAATTTCCTTAGGTTTTATATTCCTGAAGTTAGCATCTTGATCGACATTTACGTGCATAACTTCGACCCATTCAATACTAAGAAAATTGGAATTTACTGCCGCTTTATTTGATGCGGTGTCGCTTTCTTTAGTGCATCCTGATATGCAGATTGAAAAGAACAAAGTAGACAGAACAAGTGCGAGAATTTTCATAATTTTTATCTTGTCTTAAGAGAGTAATGTGGGTAGGGAGAAACATTTCACAATCAGCGTGTTCAGCAAAACCTGTAAGGGCTACACTTGACTTCGATTATGGCAAGAATAGCGACGGGCATATTGTCTATTTAGCTTGCGATTGTAGATTGAATTGTTCAAATAATGCAATTAATTTTTACATACTTGAAACTATCTTCAACGTGCGTGAGCACGAAAAACGTGGAAGTGCTGGTTCACCCATTTGCCCCCGATAGTCAAGTAGTGGAACCAAGGCCACGACCGAGAATAGTAGAGTAAAGAATGCTAAGAACAATTGAATTAAAAGAAGTAACCTACGACGACTTCGATGCGGTCGTTGAGTTGCAACTATTGAAGCTCCAAGAAGATTATCTGGCGAGTAATACCTATTCGATTGCACAATCGAAGTTTGATCCGCATTATCATCCGCGTGCTATTTATGCCGATGATGAATTGGTCGGATTTTTGATGTATCACACTTTCGATTGTGAAGTGGCACATCAAACCGGCATCCATCGTTTCATGATTGATCATCGCTTTCAAGGCAAAGGAGTAGGGCGATGTGCGATGGAAGCAGCTTTAGCCGAAATTCGCCGCATCCCTGAATTGGAACGCATCACCATTTGCTACCATCCCGAAAACCCGCTAGCGCAGCCTTTTTATGCTAGCTTTGGTTTCAAAGAAATTGGTATCGATGAAGACGGTGAAATGATTGCGGTGATTGAACTTGGCTAGAGGTCATTTGGGAGAAATGGGATCAGGTTTTGTATTGATGGTTTTCGCTTAGATCTTGCATGACAAGACTTGAGGCTACTTTTCTTGGAAGGGATTACGTGAAAGGACTGCTTCACTTTGTTTGACTGCACGGAACTCGCCACCTAAACCAAAGGACTATTCTTCATACCATTGAAATGCTTCAATGATTTCCTGTTCTGAATCCGGTTCAAATATGACCGTAAAACTCATATTGTAACGCCGAGTTTTTGCGCAATGTGATCAAGACTAACGCCGCTAGGTTTTTCAGTCGCTCGCTTTGCTAAACGACAATCAAGTTCTGCTTTTTGTGCATCAGTAATTGGGACGTTAGAAGTGCGGGCAGCGACACTGTCCCACAAATCCCTCTGGGTAATGTTTGATTTCCGCAAGGGTTTGATTAGTCGGATCTTGAGTATTTTTCTTAAATGACCTCGTTCTCGACAGCAGCTCATGTCTTCGGTAGCGGTAAGTAGCATCCCGCGGTGAGCCTTAACGAGAAGCTAGTGAAATGCTAGGCCGTCCAACATCGAGCTGCTGTCGCCTCAAAAGGAGCTCGCCACCGGTCCCATGACTGACCATTAATGTGCGATCAATGTGAGCCAACGCTGGGAGAAAGGCAAGTGGCCTGTCATCGTTTGAGCGCCGCAGGCAAATAAGGGATCAATGTAAGTTGCCAGGCTAGCTCCGTTAGGTCAAACTGTGAATGAGTGCTTGGGTTGTCAGCGAAATATTTTTGCACTAAGATACTTCTACCGACTAGGAGAACAGGAGATGCGATGCGCTGGTTTCTGATAAAGACAGTTGTGGCATTTCTCGGACTGCTCCCGCTCTACAATCTGGCTGTGGCTCAAGCCTTAGAGCCCTTAAGGCTTATGTACTACGAACGCAAGCCTTTCAATTACATGGACAACGGTGGCAATGTAGTTGGTCTCACAGCTGATCCAGCGGCCAAGATCTTTGCAGCGGCCGGGATTCCAATCGTCTGGCAGGTACGCTCCGCAAATGCTATCCTGGATGCACTACAGAACA
>JAYVHZ010000139.1:0-2967 GCA_043770645.1 Undibacterium sp.
CCATGACGCCGAGTAGCAGGCGAAATTTTCTGAGATTGGCGTTCCACATGATAGCTCCTAGATTAAATTAGCTTACTTTTAGACGGGAAGATTGTGCTCCCATGTCTTGTTTCATCTCGTCTAGTACAGCAATTTATCGTCCTAGCTGCACCGTCATTGGCAAGGTCGACTCAAGCTTCGATACCCGAGTCAGCAAAAATTTGCCTTCGGCTTTGTTGATCAATGTAATGTAATGACTAAACAAGAACCTTGACTTCATTTAAACAGAGAAGCACGAAAGAATGTGTCTACATTGTGATCGATGTAATAAGGATTGTTATTTGTCGCCTGACTGAGCAAAAAGTAGTCAGCATTCCTTGTTGTAAGTAAAAGTAATGTCCGATACGGCGGGCGTAAATGTGATTACTTCACGATCAATGATGAAAATCACATAATCATTATTCAAACCCGTTGAGGCGCAAGACGGCATCACACGAAATCAATTTAAACACCGCTTTCGGGCTATTTTGTTCGGCGTTGGTAGAGACAAGAGAGCCTACAAGTTTATTTGGCAGGCTAAGGAGCGCAAACATGAAACTGTAGAACCTCCCCAGATCTGTGAGTCGGATTGACTCGTATGGGAATCGGTTCGACGATTTGGTTTTGCCAAGCTAGATTGACGGTGGGTGCGTGGGGGATGTTGTACGAGTGCGGCGATCTTGGCGCTGAATTCGCATGGTGTCAATATTAAATCGCCCTGCTTAACACCCGATTGCGGTTTGGGCCAATGGTAGAGTAGAAGATCTTGACCTTTGCGGCACAGCCTTTCCATGGCAAACGATGGTTAAGCTCACGAGTTTTTGTAACTCTGAAGAGATCGTTCCAATTCTGCCCAGCCATCGCCTGCGATACAAACACCCGCATTAACCGAAAAACCGCGACCACACTTAGCTTGAAGCCCACCCTCGAAATACCTATCAGCACCATACCAGTTTCAATTATTGCAATTAAAAATCTATTAACACATTAGTGTTTTTATTAAGTTGTTTTATTAAATGACAACGACTAATTTTTTCCGATCATCAAAACATTATTCTCTGTTAGTTGAGAAATTGAAAGTTTTATACATTTTCACCAGCCCATTTAATCTTATTTAAATATTTACGCTTTAAAAAACTACATTGGCAGTTCAATGGATTTTAGCGAGAATCGGCGCAGCTATCAGATGGAAATTACTGGCACGTTTTCTTCTACTTTCGGCGATTTTAAAGCAAAAAACGATTAATTAACAACATTTATGCCAACACTCCATCGTAAAAGCATCAACCAACATCTCAAATCCTTACGAACAATCTCCGTTGGCAGTGGTAGATAATTTGCATGTAAATGAAAGTCTGTTTTACGCAAAGCAACTATCTTATGACATGTAAAGTAAGGTGCATTACCTAAAATTCAATGAATATAGGGTCATTTAACTACGTAAACTACGTTGGCACAAGACTTGCTTTTCCGCTATAGTTCACTTTTTTAACAATAAAACAATTTCACTCTGAAAGAAAAAGACAAAATGAAAGTCAATACCACTTCCTTTAGCCACACGCCTCAAGCCAAAGATGATTTAATCGACTTCAGCACGACAGGTCTCACCGAAGACACCATTCTTCCGATCTTTTTGAACGTCATGGGCAACGACTTAGGTGGTAATGCGAAAACGCTTTGGTCCCTTGATGACGCAAATAGTGCATCAACACCAACTTCCATCTATGCGCCAGCTGACCTTATCGCGCAAGATATAGCACGTACCGAAGCCGCGAGTGTCGACTACAGCGCAAATGGCGCGCATATTTGGATCACTTCTGATGGTAGAGTTGGCTACAATTTGACCACCGCGAACCCAACGTTTAAAGCTGCATTACAAGCGCTTGCTGTCGGAGAGTTTCTGACAGACACGTTTACCTATGCGATTCGCATGGGAAATGGCACGCTCAGCTGGGCTACTGCAACCGTTAAAATAGCAGGCTCAAATGATGCTATATTAATAATTAATCCTGAACAGTCTGGTACTGTTACTGAAGATGCTGACACAACCCCAAGCACAACTGATTCTATGTCGAGCTCCGGCCTTATCTTATTTAAGGACATCGATCTTTCAGACACTCATACAGCAACTTTTACTCCAAACACAGATAACACGACAGCCTTAGGCACATTTGTACTCGCACAGGTTAATGAAGCAGAAAATGCGGCGAACGGCTCAGTCCAGTGGACTTACAATCTCAATAACGCCGCGGCACAATATTTGGCACATGGTCAAACGGTCGTTGAACACTTCACCGTCACGATCAACGATGGGCATGGCAACATAGCGAGCCAATCGGTTGCTATGACAATCACAGGTACAAATGATGCGCCTATCATCCTATCGGAAACAACGACTGGTGCGGTAACGGAAGAATTAAGCCCGGGAAATTTACTGAGCTGTAACGGCTCCATGACATTTAGTGACGTGGATTTGACGGATATTCATCTCGTTTCCGCCATTGGTGTACCAATGGGCAACGCACTAGGCGCCCTCACTGTGGTAAAAGACAGCGATACCACTGGTACTGGCACGGGCGGGCAACTCACCTGGACTTACATCGTGGCGGATGCCGCGGTCGAATATTTGGCGGTTGGACAAACCAAAATAGAGAGTTTTACGATCACCTTAGATGATCAGAACGGCAGCATCATCACCAAACAAATCGACATTACGATCACGGGCACCAATGATGCGCCTATCATCGATGGCGAGTCATTTTTCGGTACAATTACCGAGGCATTAAACCCAAGTAATGCGCTTTCAACAAATGGCACGATAGACTTCAGCGATGTCGATTTGACCGATACCCACACTCTTGGTGCTATCACCGCCTCGGCAGGATCTCTAGGAACACTTACCGCCAGCGTTACGTCGGACACCACAGGAACAGGTAACGGTGGCGTTGT
>JAYVHZ010000140.1:0-9570 GCA_043770645.1 Undibacterium sp.
ATCGAAACGAATGTGAATGGGACATTTAGTCTTTTAGAATCCGTCCGTGCATACTGGCAAGCACTACCAGAACAAGAAAAAAATGCATTCCGTTTTTTACATGTTTCCACTGACGAAGTCTATGGCAGCTTGGAAGCCAATGATCCGCCGTTTACCGAAACAACCGCTTACGCGCCAAATAGTCCGTATTCCGCTTCAAAAGCAGCCTCTGACCACTTAGTTCGCGCCTACCATCACACCTATGGCTTGCCGACACTGACCAGTAATTGCTCAAATAATTATGGCCCCCTGCATTTCCCTGAGAAATTGATCCCACTGGTGATCACCAATGCGCGTGCAGGCAAGGATTTACCGATTTACGGCGATGGCAGCCAGGTACGTGACTGGCTATATGTCAGTGATCACTGCGCAGCGATTCGTCGCGTGTTAGAGGCAGGTCGTCCGGGTGAAACCTATAACATCGGTGGTTGGAATGAAAAGACCAATCTGAATGTCGTTCACAGCATTTGCGATTTGCTCGATGAATTGCAAGCAAAACCCACTGGTAGTTATCGTGATCAAATCCGTCATGTCAAAGATCGGCCCGGGCACGATAAACGCTATGCGATTGATGCCCGCAAAATCGAACGCGAATTGGGCTGGAAACCGGCAGAATCCTTTGAAACTGGCTTGCGCAAGACTGTCAATTGGTATTTGGCGAATGATGCGTGGACTGAGCAAGTATTGTCTGGAGAATACAAGAACTGGGTGAGTTTGCAATATCAGGATAAAGCCTAATCCAGATAAAAGAATAAACGACAATAAGAGATCAACATGACACAAGTTCAACGCAAAGGCATTATTCTGGCGGGCGGTTCTGGTACGCGCCTGTATCCAGTGACGAAATCGGTCTCTAAGCAATTACTGCCGATTTACGACAAACCGATGATTTACTACCCGCTGACTTCCTTGATGTTAGCCGGCATGCGAGACATATTAATTATCTCGACACCGCAAGATACACCACGCTTTCAGGAATTACTCGGCGACGGTTCACAGTGGGGAATTAATCTCAGTTACGCAGTGCAGCCTTCACCTGATGGCTTGGCGCAAGCGTTCATTATTGGTAAAGAATTTGTCGGTAACTCGCCCTCTGCCTTGATCTTGGGCGATAACATTTATTACGGCCATGAGTTTGAAGCCATGCTGCGAAGCGCGGACAATAATCGAGACGGTGCTACCGTATTTGCCTACCACGTGCATGATCCCGAACGCTACGGTGTGGTAGATTTCGATGAAAACCGCAAAGCGATCAGCATCGAAGAAAAGCCGCTCAAACCGAAGTCGAATTACGCTGTCACTGGTTTGTACTTTTACGATCAACAAATTTGCGATATTGCCGCCAATATCAAACCATCGGCGCGCGGCGAATTGGAAATTACCGATGTCAACAATGTCTATCTACAACAAGCGCAACTCAAAGTTGAGTTGATGGGACGCGGCATGGCGTGGCTGGATACGGGCACGCACGACTCTTTGTTGGAAGCGGGTCAATTTATTGCTACGATAGAGAAACGTCAGGGCTTAAAAGTCGCGTGCCCAGAAGAAATTGCCTTCCGCAAGGGCTATATAAACGCTGCTCAGCTAGAAGACTTAGCACAACCATTGAAGAAAAACGAATACGGCCAATACTTATTGCGCCTGTTGAATCACAAGAGTTTTTAAATATCCGCTCATCACTCGTCATGAATATTATTCAAACAGATTTACCCGAAGTATTGATTTTAGAACCTAAAGTATTTGGCGACGAACGCGGTTTTTTTTATGAAAGCTTTAACGCCAAGACTTTCGCCGCTTGTACTGGCGTGAACACTGAATTTGTACAAGATAATCATTCCCGCTCAGCCAAAGGCGTATTACGTGGCTTGCATTACCAAATTCAGCAAGCGCAAGGCAAATTAGTACGTGTGATTGCTGGCGAAGTATTCGATGTCGCAGTCGATGTGCGTCGAAACTCACCGAACTTTGGTAAGTGGACATCCGCAGTTTTGTCGGCGAGCAATTCACGTCAAATGTGGATACCACCCGGCTTCGCGCATGGGTTTATCGTCACTAGCGAATATGCAGAATTTCTCTACAAAACAACCGACTACTGGGCGCCTGAATATGAGCGCTGTCTACTGTGGAATGATCCAGCATTGGCGATCGACTGGCCGCTTGAGTGTGTCATTGACGGTACTCCATCGCTTTCGGGCAAAGATCAGCTCGGTAAATTATTGGCCGACGCTGAGGTCTTCGCATGAGAATATTGGTGACGGGAACCAGTGGTCAGCTTGGTCGTAGTTTAGCCAAAGCGCTACAAGATCTGGGTGAGATTATCACACCGCTACGTGCCGAATTAGACCTTTCCGATATTGAATCGATTGCGCCCTACATTCAACAATGCCAACCCGATTTAATCATTAATCCCGCTGCGTATACCGCGGTCGATCTGGCAGAGAAAGACAGTGAACTCACTTATCGCGTCAATGCTGAAGCACCTGACGTCTTGGCGCAAGAAGCGAAGCGTCTTGGTATTGGCCTAATCCACTTCTCAACCGACTATGTGTTTGATGGGAATAAGTCCGCAGCCAATGGCGAGCGTGCGCCGTATTTAGAGGGGGATAGCTGCGCGCCGCTGAATATCTATGGTGCCAGTAAGTTGGCTGGAGAACAGGCAATTGTAAATCGCGGATGCGCGTATTTAATTTTTCGCACCAGCTGGGTGTATTCTGATTTCGGGAAGAATTTTTTGCTGACAATTTTGCGATTGGCCAAAGAAAAAACCGAACTGAATATCGTTAATGATCAATGGGGAACACCGAGTTCGACTTTGTTTTTGAGTGATGTCGTCAAACAAGTTATTCTGCAATTACAATCGGCACAAGTACACGCAGAAACTGCCGCGGAATGGTGGCGCCAGCATCAAGGCATTTATCACCTAACACCAAGCGGCGTCACCAACTGGTGCGAATTTAGTCAACACATCGTCGAGCACGCAGCGCGACTGGGCTTGTTGAATACACCTCTACCAACGATAAACGGCATACCTAGTTCAGCTTATCCCACGCCAGCGCAAAGACCGAAAAATTCCTGCCTCGATAAAAGTAAGTTGAGTCGCCAATTTGGTATCGAAGTGCAAACTTGGGACGAGGCTTTGCAAAACTGTTTGCAAAATATGGCGTCAGAAAAATTGACGGCGGCACACAACTAATATGTCACTCAAAAAAAACACCATCTGGAATCTGGTTGGCAGCGGCTCGCCCTTGCTTGCCGCTGCAGCCTGTATTCCTTATACACTCAAAGAATTAGGTGCAGAAGGTTTTGGTGTATTAACCTTAATTTGGGCGCTAATTGGCTATTTTAATTTTTTTGATTTTGGTGCTGGCCGTGCTTTAACTTATGAAGTTAGTCGCTTACAAACTGCGATGCAAGATGCACCGGCGGACCAACGCAGGTACGCGATTCACAATATTTTAAATGCTGGTTTGTTACTCACCGCAGTGACCGGCATACTTGGCTTTTTACTGATTATGGGTTTCGCTTACCCGCTGGCACACGACTGGCTAAAAATCACACCCGCCTGGCAACACGAAACCAAGCTTGCTTTACAAATCACCGCGCTAGGTGTGATTCCCGCCACGCTAACCAGCGGCATGCGCGGTGCACTGGAAGGCTTAGGGCAATTCAAAGAATCGAACATCAACAAAATATTTTTAGGATTTTGTATGTTTATTCTGCCCGCCTTATCCATCATGCTGCATGGGAATAGCCTGTGGAAAATTACGATTTATCTAGTGCTCGCCAGACTAATAACGGTCATTCATGGTGCGATACAGTTAAAACATTATCTATTTATCCGCAACAAATTAGTCGAAGTTAAACAAAATTTTGGCGGTATGAAACTGCAAATTCGTCAATTGGTCTCGTATGGGTTTTGGGTCACAGTAACCGGGATTGTTAGTCCATTGATGGTCTACGGTGACCGCTTTTTCGTCAGCGCATTAGTCGGCGCAGACAAGTTATCAGAATATGCGATTCCACAAGAAGGCTTGATGTGCTTATTGATGATTCCAATTGCAATATGTGGCGCCTTAATGCCGGTATTTGCCACGATCGCTTCCCGCACAGACTTACATCAGTCTTACTCGACCAATTTACGTCGCATGGTCAAGATCATGGCAGGACTATGCCTTTTGACTTTACTCATCGCCTATCCTGGCTTCTCGTGGTGGATTTCGCCCGAGTTTGCACAAAAAGCCTTTCCGATTACGGTGGTTCTGGTATTTGGTACCTTTATTAACGGCATCGCTGTAGTACCATATACCCTGATGCACGCAACCGGAAATACCAAGACAACTGCATTGTTCCATATCTTTGAGTTATTTTTCTACATAGCTTTATTGGTGCTACTAACCAAACAGTTTGGTTTGATTGGCGCAGCCTTTGCTTGGATCTGTCGAGTTAGCGTGGATTGGGCACTTCTACACTTTGCAGCACGGCGTCTTTTCAAACCAACTTTGCAGGATCAAGAATGCGCACCTTCATGATGCCAATCAATACACATACGAGGTCATCGACATTAGAGAGATTGCCTGCATGATTCATGTTGCCATTATCAGCCATGGGCACGAAGAACTTTTGATCAACAGTCAATTAGGTGGACTGCTGAATGAACGCACGCATCTGAAAATTTGGATTAAAGATAACCAGCCTGCTGCTAGCTTGAAAGCCTATTGCGATGAGCATCAGGTGTTCTATACAGATGCAGATGCTGGCCTAGGTTTTGGCGAGAATAATAATTACTTGTTTGATGTAATTCAGAAGCAAGCCGGATTTGAAGCACAAGATTTTTTCTTGGTGATGAACCCTGATATCACGGTCACACCAGAAACCGTGTTTGCTTTAACCGAAAACATGCAGCAGTCAGCGCACTCTATCGCTACTCTCAATCTCTATCGCGATCAGGCGATGCGCATTCCTGATAATAATATTCGTCACTTTCCCGGCATGTTATCTATCGTCAAAATGCCCTTAGTCAACACGTTTAGTGAAACTTACGATAAAGATAGAATTGCCGCGGCAATGGAGGTTATTGAAATCGAATGGGCGTCAGGTGCTTTTTTGGCATTCAAACCAGAGTTGTATCAAGCGCTGGGTGGATTTGATCCCAGCTATTTCATGTATTTTGAAGATGTCGATATTTGTTATCGCGCCCGCCGATATCACAAGCAGGCGGTACATTACTATCCTCACTTAAAAGCAATTCATACCGCTGCGCATAAAAACCGAAATATTTTTTCGCAACATGCACGATGGTTTTTCCACAGCTTTTCCAAATTTTTGTTGCGTCGTTATCTGCGTCTGAGTCCAGTCTACTCAGGCAAGAATGCGCGAGACATTACAGGCTAGATCTCGCCATATGAACAATAAAATTCTGATCACCGGCGCAACAGGCTTTGTTGGATCGCACTTACTACAAATGGCATTAGCGCAAAATCGCGAAGTCATTTGTCCTGTGCGCTCGAAAAATCGAACAACTGATCTTGGGGCAAATCAGATTAGCAGTATCGATAGCAAAACAGATTGGCAAGCGCATCTGAACCATGTGCACACCGTGATTCATTGCGCGGCAAGAGTGCATATTATGAACGATACTGTCGCAGACCCTCTCGCGGCATTTCGTGAAGTTAACTTACACGGCAGTGTGCGATTAGCCGAACAAGCTGCGGCGGCGGGTGTCAGTCACTTCATCTATCTCAGCTCAGTAAAAGTCAATGGTGAAATGACGCTTGAAGGTAGCGCGTTTACTGAGAAGGATTCGCCGCAAGCCAGCGATCCTTATGGCATTTCAAAACAAGAGGCCGAAGCAGCATTGTTGGAACTTGGTCAGCGCACAGGGATGGCGATCACGATCATTCGTCCACCTTTAGTGTATGGCAAAGGGGTTGCAGCGAATTTCCTCAGCTTATTGATTTGGGTCAAAAAACAAATCCCGCTGCCACTAGGCAGCATCCATAACCAACGTAGCTTTGTTTTTGTTAAAAATTTATGCGACTTCATTTTGCATTGCGTGCAAAATCCACTCGCATATAACCAAGTTTTTTTGATTTCTGATGGCAAAGATTTATCAACCACAGAATTATTGCAAGAAGCGGCAAAGTCATTAGAAGTGCCCTCTCGGCTATTACCATTTCCTGCCAGCGTAATTACATTCGGTGCAAAATTGCTTGGCAAAAAGAATATCGCTGATCGCTTATGCCAATCCTTACAAGTTGATAGCAGCAAAGCGCGCAAGCAAATGCGTTGGACGCCGCCTTATACCGTGCAACAAGGCTTGCGCGAAAGTGCAGGCAACCTACTATCCAAACACAATCAATAACAGATAGAAACTGAAAGTAGAAAAGTAATGAAACGACTAGCAGACTTAATCCTCGCCTTGATTGCCGCGTGTATTCTTTTGATCCCATTTGTCGTGGTCGCCATGATGGTGCGACTGACGTCAAAAGGTCCTGTTATCTACTGGTCAGATCGCGTTGGTCGCTACAATCACATCTTCAAGATGCCGAAATTCCGCTCGATGCTGATCGATACGCCAGCAGTAGCAACGCATCTTTTAAGTAATCCAGATCAGTATCTGACGCCGGTCGGTTCTTTTCTTCGCAAGTCCAGCTTGGATGAATTGCCGCAGCTGTGGAGCATTCTCAAAGGCGATATGAGTTTTGTCGGCCCCCGCCCTGCTTTGTACAATCAGGCTGATTTAATCGCTCTGCGAACTGAGAAACAAGTTCATACCATCGTCCCGGGCTTGACAGGCTGGGCACAGATCAATGGTCGCGACGAATTACCAATACCACAGAAGGTGGAATTAGATGTTTACTATTTGCAGAATCAATCCCTGATCTTGGATATCAAAATTCTGTTTCTCACTTTCTTTAAAGTGATTAAGCGTGATGGCGTCACCCATTGATACAAAAACAAATTGGGCAAATACCTAAACCATGATGCATGCATTAGTTAATCTTCCTCGTCTGCATAAGCAAATTATTGCAGGTATTGTTGACGCAATCTTTTTGCCACTAGCATTTATTTTGGCGATTCTGACACGCTATGAAACGATCAACTTTGAATTAATTAGTCACTACGCCTGGTTGATTTCGGCAGTACCATTATTTGCCATTCCGATTTTTATCAAGATTGGTTTATATCGCGCAGTCATACGCTACATCGATCATAAGATGGTCAGTGTCGTCATCATTGGCGTTAGCCTGTCTGTCTTGGCACTGGCTTTTCTGAGTTTCATGTTGCAGCTGACCGCCATATCACGTGCGGTGTTTGTCATTTATTGGTCTGGCGCCATTCTTTATGTGGGTGCTAGTCGTTTGGCTGCACGCACTTATCTTGGCGGGCTCAGACGCAACCCCAATGCAATCAAGATTGCGATCTATGGTGCTGGCACCGCTGGCATGCAACTCGCCAACGCGCTGCGCGCTAGTCACGAACTCGACTGCGTCGCCTTCATCGACGACAACCGCGCCATGCATGGCTCTTCGATTGCTGGCATTAAAGTGTATGCGGTTGAGGCGATTCCGCAACTAGTCAAAAATTTTGGCATTAATGAAGTCTTACTCGCTTTACCTAGTGTTTCTAAAGCCAAGCAGAAACAAATTCTCGATCATCTAGAAGCTTACAAAGTTCGCGTCAAAGTAACCCCATCAATCAAAAGTTTGATCAACGGCGAGTTACGGGTACAAGATATTCGTGATGTGGAGATTGAAGACTTGTTAGGACGCGATCAAGTCGAACCCGATGATGCATTGCTAGCGACTTGTATCACCGATAAAAATGTTCTGGTGAGCGGTGCAGGTGGCTCAATTGGTTCTGAACTGTGCCGTCAAATTTTACGTCAAAGACCAAAAAGCTTAATGCTTTTAGAAATGTCCGAATTTTCTCTCTATTCGATAGAGCAAGAACTGTCTGCGCTGCGCGATCAATTGCAAGTAGCCTGCGATATCAAACCTTTCTTAGGTTCCATCCACGACA
Source organism: Undibacterium sp. (assembly GCA_043770645.1). Lineage (GTDB taxonomy): Bacteria > Pseudomonadota > Gammaproteobacteria > Burkholderiales > Burkholderiaceae_D > Undibacterium. The sequence goes on from JAYVHZ010000140.1 coordinate 8,062, forward strand.
GCGCCAAGCTCAATAAAATTTTCCGTGGTTTTAAAATCGATACTGTGTATCACGCCGCAGCTTACAAGCACGTGCCTTTAGTCGAACATAATCCTATTGAAGGCATACGCAATAATGTATTTGGCACTTTTAAATTGGCACAAGCTGCGATCGATGCAGGCGTCAAACAATTTGTCTTGATCTCTACCGATAAAGCGGTACGCCCGACTAATGTAATGGGTGCGACAAAGCGTTTAGCAGAATTGATTTTGCAGGCCAATGCGCGCCGTCAACAAACGACACGATTTTGCATGGTGAGATTTGGCAATGTGCTAGGCTCTTCTGGCTCGGTCGTACCTTTGTTTCGCAAGCAAATTATGCAAGGTGGGCCGATTACCTTGACCCATGCGGACATTACTCGTTATTTCATGACCATACCGGAAGCGGCTCAATTGGTTTTACAAGCCGGAGCGATGGGTCAAGGTGGTGACGTTTTTGTTCTTGACATGGGCGAACCAGTGCGCATCATTGATTTAGCAAGTCGTATGGTGCATCTATGCGGCTTAGAAGTGAAGTCGGCAGATCATCCCGAAGGCACCATAGAAGTCCGTGAAGTCGGTCTGCGTCCTGGTGAAAAGCTATATGAAGAATTACTAATCGGTGATAACGTAGAACGCACCACACATCCACTGATCATGCGTGCCCAAGAAGCGGAGCTAGCTTGGGCGGATTTACAAGCGGCCTTAGAAGAATTAGAACTGGCATGCGATAATTTCGAATATGAAAAAGTACGCAGCCTGATACAACAATTGGTGGTCGAATATCAACCTCAGTGCGGTATTGAAGATTTTATTTGGCAGATGAAGAACAAGGCCTAGACGCGGAGGCGCAGAGCACGCAGAGATTCTTATTCAAAAAACTCTGCGCACTCTGCACCTCTGCGGCAAGGCGTTCAAAAATAATTCGCATTTTTTAGATCGAGAACATTATGTCCCTACTTTCCAAAAGTATTTTTAAAGCCTACGACATCCGCGGCATTATCGACAAAACTTTAGATGCCGACGTCGCTTACGCGATCGGTCAAGCCTTTGGTAGCGCTGCATTGGCAAAAGGTGAAAAGACTGTCGTGATAGGTCGCGATGGTCGTTTGTCTGGCCCATCTCTGGCCGCTGCATTAGCCAAGGGCTTGCAAGCCACCGGTATTAACGTGATTGATCTCGGCGTGGTTGCGACACCTATGGTGTATTTCGGCACCAATGTGCTGGGTGCGGCATCCGGCATCATGGTCACCGGTAGTCACAATCCACCTGACTACAATGGGTTCAAAATGGTACTGGCTAGTGAGGCGATTTATGGCGATACCATACTCGCATTATATGACCGAATCGTGGCGCAAGACTTCGCCGTCGGTGAAGGAACTTATAGCACGCACGATATCAAGGCTGCCTATCTGGAGCGCATCGTCAGCGACGTCAAGCTCACACGCAAGATCAAGATCGCGGTTGATTGCGGCAATGGCGTCGCGGGTGC
>JAYVHZ010000141.1:0-9295 GCA_043770645.1 Undibacterium sp.
CGTATTAGAAGCGCAAAGCTTTGAAAACAAGATGTTGAAGGCGTACATCCGCGATTGGCCAGTTGAAGACGAAAAAGAACAGTAATAGTGCGAAACCCACGATGTGAATTGTGGGTTTTTTTTTGCTTAAAAATTTGTTGAAGTAGCGTTCAGTGTTGAACCGTAATTAGTAATCAATAACATTGTCTAGGTTTAAGAGTAAGTTCAGATGTTTAAAAAAATAAGGAGATATATATGCATGTAGCCATCATCGGTGCAGGATTAGCTGGTTTGACCGCGGCCCGTCAATGTCAAGCACAGGGACATCAAGTGACTGTGTATGAAAAAAGTAGTGGTGTGAGCGGTCGCATGAGTACACGTCAGACCGAACTCGGTGGCTTTGATCACGGTGCCCAGTATTTCACCGCGAGTTCAGATCGTTTCAAGAAGGAAGTCGCTGATTGGCTTAAGTTAGAATGGGTCGTTCCTTGGGAAAGCAAATTGGTCAATTTGGATCATGGCAAGTCCGTCGCTGTTGATAGCGATAGTCAACGCTTTGTACCAGTTCCTGGCATGAGTTCCTTAGGTAAGCAATTAGCACATGGTGTTGACGTGAGATTGGAACAACAAGTGGTTGCCTTAGAATCGCTTGGTGAACAATGGATCTTGTCGGTGAAAACGGATGAAGTACCAGTTGCTGCCTCGGCCGGACCATTTGATGCGGTAATCATGGCGATTCCACCAGAGCAAGCGTCTGTCTTGTTGAAGGATCATGCGAACTTCAGCAAACAAGTCGCCGAGGTGCGTTTGCAGCCGTGCTGGGTTCTAATGTTGGGATTCCAACATCCTTTAAATCTCGATTATGACGGCGCTTGGGTTGCGAATTCTCGTTTGGGTTGGATCGCACGTGATACATCAAAGCCAGATCATCGTGCTGGTGAACGCTGGGTTTGTCATGCAACAGCAGCCTGGAGTGTGGAACATTTGGAAGATGATCATGAACGTGCCAAAGATAAATTGTCTAAGGCATTTCACGAAGCAACGGGTTCGCCAATTCAGGCAATTCACGCCGTAAGCCATCGCTGGCGATTTGCTCAAGCAGACAAACCGTTAGCCGAATCACACTTATGGGATCCTAAGGCAAAGATTGGTGTTTGTGGTGATTGGTTCGCTGCTGGTATTGAGGGAACAGGGCGGGTTGAGAATGCTTTTCTCAGTGGACTGGCGATGTCGCAAGTATTTGCTTAAATTGATTTGCAGTTCGTCGATAAGACATCGGCGAACTGCATGCGTAAAGATTACGCGTGGGCTCTCACTTCAAAAGAACCGACACTTTGCTTTTCCACGTGAGGCGTAAGGCTTGTCCAACTGGGACTTTGTAACTACGCCATTCTTTGTAATCCTTGATTGCGGCTAACATTTGATGTTCCTTTTGATTGCGAGAGTTAAGACTGATGGACGAATCTTAAATTGGGGCAAGCAAAAAAAATGTGATGGCCAGCACAAACACGCAATCTCTTTCTCATTTATTTTGAAAATCGTGCAAATTTTCTGGATTGTGAAATTCATGTGACAAGCACAGACAGCAATCACCGTGTTTGTGCGGCATGAATATTTCAAGATATCCATGAAATTTTTATGCATTTTCAATCGTGCAGTGAATCACATCTATCAATTCCGGCATCAAACCGATAAACTGTATAAACATACAGTTAAATGTCGTATATTCGGAAAATGAAGCAAGTCTTAGCAAATCCCTTGTATTACCTAGAGAATTTCAAATTAGTACTCGATTGGGTTCGTGAGCGATATAACGATCTCTTGATCGACGAAGAGCGTACTTTCATTCGCCAGTTCTCAGATTTTCCTGCGGATGCACAGGCCTTGTTTGTACGCATGGTGATGCGCAAAGGGGATCTATTTCGACGCAGTAAACTCAATTACTCTGAAATTGGTGACACTCAACGAGCTCTGCAGCCCTTGATCGAGGCCGGATGGTTAAAGGCGGATCCTCCGCTGTCGATTGACGCAGTTTTTGACATCCTGCAAAAGGCCGAAATCATATCAATTTTTTCGCTGAAAGCGCCGCATAAACAACTCAACAAAGCTGATCAATTAGCCCACCTTCGCCATTCGAATACTGAAATGAAACCCTTTTCAGCATGGCATCCGAAGTCAGAAGAAGTCGTGGTTCAAGTCAGAAATAAAGCACTGTGTGATCGTTTGCGCCTCATTTTCTTTGGTAATTGTTATCAGGATTGGTCGGAATTCGTGCTGTCTGACCTAGGTATTTATCGTTTTGAAGAGGTCGACATTTCACTAAGTTCGCGAGGTTTTCAAACACGCCGAGATATCGATGACTACATGGCGTTACAGAGATGTCGTGATCTCTTCGAGCAAGCGATTCCTATCGCAGACGTCATGGATGAATTAGCCAAGCTCAAGATCGAGAGAGATTGGATCGGACGTCGGCGAGACAAATTTCTTTTTCAATTGGGACAGCAGGCGGAAAAATTGAAAGATTGGGAGTTGGCGCTAACGATTTATAGACAGAGCCGATATGTCGGCGCACGATGCCGTCTGATTCGCGTACTAGAAAAACTTGGAGAGAACGCCCAAGCACTGCATCTGCTGAACGAAGCAATGGCGGCACCAGAAAGTGAAGCCGAGCTGCAACAACTACAGCGAAGTTCTCCTCGATTGCACCGCAAACTCGGCCAGCAAAAAGAAGTGATGCCAGTTCTAGCAAAAGTACATGAGATTGAATTGAAGTTAGCTTTTCCGAAAGAGGCATTCTCCGTAGAACTGGTCGTCAAAAATTATCTACATGAAGAGAACGCACCTGTCTTTTACGTTGAAAACACCCTTATGAATACATTGTTTGGACTGCTATGCTGGAAGGCGATTTTTAAACCGATTCCTGGTGCATTTTTCCATCCATTTCATCGCGCCCCAGTCGACTTAACGAGTGCAGATTTTCAGCTACGAAGACAAAGCGAATTTGATGACTGTCTTGCGCAGCTCGATAGTCATCAGTACAAGACGACTATCCGTCAGACTTTTGAGAGCAAATATGGAATTCAATCGCCATTTGTTTTTTGGAATGCAATTGATCAAGATTTGCTTGACCTCGCATTGATTTGCATCCCACCGCAGCACCTGCGACTTTGGTTTAATCGTATCCTGTCAGATATAAAAGCGAATAGAAATGGCTTCCCGGATTTAATCCAGTTCTGGCCAAATGAAAAACGTTATCAGATGATTGAAGTTAAGGGTCCTGGCGATCGCTTGCAAGACAATCAGAAGCGGCTCATCGACTATTGCGCTTTACATCAAATGCCCATCTCTGTTTGTTACCTCGAATGGACGGAGGACGGGCTGTGAATCTGGATTGCTATGTCGTAGCGGTTCGTACTTTGGTTGAATTTTGTGCCAAACAAGGAGATCTCGATCTGCGCTTTACGCCATCTCCTTCGGCTCAAGATGGAATCGAGGGACATGCCCAAGTTCGGTCAGGCAGAAAACCTGATTATCAGCGCGAGTTGGGTCTAGAGGGGCGCTTTCAAGAGCTACGCGTCAAAGGTCGCGCTGATGGCTACGATCCGTCCTTAAATCAGTTAGAAGAGATCAAAACTTACCGTGGTGATTTTAATGCGATTGTTGAGAATCACCGCTATCTCCATTGGGCGCAGGCCAAAGTCTATGCCCATCTATTATGTCAACAGCGAGAACTTGCGCACATCAATGTCGCTCTGATTTACTTTCAAGTTGATACGCAACAAGAGACCGCGTTGATCGAAACATATAGCGCGCTATCCTTGACTGCTTTTTTTGATCAACAATGTCAGCTATTTTTAAGTTGGGCCAAGCAAGAGCTTGCGCATCGACAGCAGCGTGATACTGCTTTGAAAGAAATGCGTTTTCCGCATCCGAGTTTTAGGGTAGGGCAGCGCGAACTTGCTGAGGCGATTTACAAAGCCAGTAATCGAGCTTGCAGCTTGTTGGCACAAGCACCGACCGGAATAGGTAAGACGATAGGCAGTGTGTTTCCGATGTTAAAAGCCAGTGTCGAGCATCGGCTCGATAAAGTATTTTTTCTGGCGGCCAAGACGCCAGGGCGTCAATTAGCATTGCATGCCATCGAAACATTGCAAAACAAGCTGCCAGTCGCAAGTCTTAGAACACTAGAGTTGGTTGCAAAGCTCAATGCATGCGAATATCCAGAGAACGCTTGTCACGGCGATTCTTGTCCTTTAGCGAAAGGTTTTTATGATCGCCTTCCTGCAGCACGCGCGGCGGCTCTGCACTTTTCTGTGCTAGATCAAAGCTGCTTGCGAGCGATCGCACTAGAGCATCAAGTGTGCCCCTATTATTTAAGCACCGAAATGGCGAAATGGTGTGATGTGATCGTCGGTGACTACAACTACTATTTTGATCTTAATGCAATGCTCTATGGGCTTACCAAAAGTCATGCGTGGAAAATTGGGGTATTGGTCGATGAAGCACATAATTTAGTAGCGCGCGCACGTGCAATGTACAGTGCCCAATTTAGCCATCAACGACTTAATCAGATTCGTAGACAAGCGCCACAGATCTTAAAGAAACCACTCGATCGCCTGCACCGCCAATGTTTGCAATTAGAAAAATTAGATGGAGTAGGGGGTGAAAAAAATTCGTATGTTGTGTGTCCAACATTCCCCGATAAGTTGAGTAAGGCTTTGAGCACTGCATGTGCTGAACTCGGCAGCTACTTGGCAGATCATCCCACGAACATCTCGCCAGAATTACAAGAATTTTATTTCGAGTCACTACTATTTCTGCGTCTAAGTGAAAGTTTTGCGGAACACTCCATTTTTGATATCAGCATCGAAAAATCTGACGCAATACTGTGCATCAGAAACCTCGTGCCTGCCACCTTTCTACAAACTCGATGGTCAGCAGCGCACAGCACAACTTTGTTTTCGGCGACGTTAAGTCCATGGAACTACTACTGCGATTTACTTGGTTTGCCAGATGCCACCGCATGGATTGATGTGGCTTCACCTTTTCATTCCGATCAGCTAGCAGTCCATGTGGTTGATTCAATTTCCACACGTTATAACGATCGAGAAGACTCATTGATTCCAATCACAGATTTGATAGCGCAGCAATTCCATCAAACTCCTGGAACTTATTTCGCATTCTTTAGTAGTTTTGATTATTTGGATCAAGTAGCAAAATTGTTCGAGCAACGTTTTCCCCACATTTCAATTTGGGCACAAACGAGACGTATGGATGAAACCGCTAGAAATGATTTCCTGGCAAATTTCACAGAAAGCAGCGAAGGGATAGGTTTTGCAGTACTGGGCGGTGCCTTCGCCGAAGGTATAGATCTACCTGGTTCGCGCTTGATCGGTGCCTTTATCGCCACTTTAGGTTTGCCGCAAATCAATCCCATAAATGAGCAAATTAAGCTGCGCATGCATCAATTATTTGGTGCCGGCTACGATTACACATACTTATTTCCCGGTATACAAAAAGTAATACAAGCCGCAGGACGTGTGATTCGCACGCCATCGGATCACGGTGTGATCTATTTGATCGATGATCGTTTCGCGCAAGCTCAGATTCGGCAGTTAATGCCGAGGTGGTGGGGAGATGGCACAAAGGCTTAAAGAATTCAAAAAGGCATGGTATTTTGAAATAGGTTTTTTGATCGAATCTCACCAACTTGCTACCCAATTTTCGATCCTTGAGTTGCCTTCATATGCGCAAAATTTGAATTACGCAAAGAGGGCAACTAGGACAACATCAGGCCATTACCGGATTTCAACTGAACAAGGAAGTAGTTGAAATGCTGCGATTAAATTCATGTCTTCTTAGAGGCATCGGAATGCCCTGCATGGTGCGATTTCTCCTCAACGCCATCTGTTTTGGGGGGCTGGAAAATTGAAAAGAATGAGTGGGTAAACGCATCATGCATTTTTTCCATATCACTGACCATCGTTTCCCATGAATCTTCAGTAGACGCTTTTAGTTCCTCGAGCTTGGCGATAGCACTTTTGGATTTCAGCCGTAGTTTGCCCATCTCCTCCTTGTACGTTTGACGGGCTTCCTCCTTCGCTTCCTGAGCTTCGGTTTCTAGATTACTCATCTTTTGATTCAACTTAACCAATTGGGCTTCGATTTTGGAAATGTATTCCGCTCTTTGCGACATAATGATGTTCCTTTGCTGTTGGTGATACATCAAGATACCTTGGAAGTTCGGTACGGTCGGTACGGTAAGACACGCAGCTCTGTCTGCACGAGAGCTATGATTACTCGCCTTAATGCGACATAACCGCTCGATCTCCTACCATCACTGATTGCACCTAAAACAAATCGACCCCTAGCCAGGCTTTTTCATGTTCAGTGCAATCATTTTTTCTTATGTGCCATAGCGAACATAAAGGGAAAACACTTCGTTCTAAACTACACTGGTCAACAAATTCAAGGGCAGCGAACAGAGTTTGTTTAACCTAATCTTGTCTGGGGTGCGCCTTGCTCTTTCGTCTTCTACTCAGTTTAGTCGGTCTGTTGCTGGTGCTTACGCTGGGCGTGGTCGGCTTTTATTGGCGCTTCGCCTTGGCGGCGGTTGCACCACCGCCAGCGAGTGCTTTTTCGGTTCAGTTGGTGCAAAAAGGCCAGGTGCTAGCTGGTATGGGAAACTGCGCCGCCTGTCATACCACCAAAGGCGGTGCGTCTTACGCTGGCGGCTTGCCGATGGCAACCCCGTTTGGCGTCATTTATTCTAGCAACATTACGCCCGACCCAGATACCGGCATTGGCCGCTGGTCGCAAGACGCTTTTAAGCGAGCGATGCGCGAAGGTGTGCGGCAGGATGGTGCGCATTTATTCCCGGCCTTTCCCTACACCCATTTCACGATCATCAATGATGAAGATTTAAGCGCGCTGTATGCCTTTCTGATGACGCGCCCTGCAGTGCATGCGCTCACCCCTGTTAATACCATTCCCTTTCCCTTGAACATACGCTCGCTGCAAGCGGGATGGAAGTTTCTGTATTTCGACAAGAAACCTTATCAGACCAATGTAGCGCAAAGCGTGGACTGGAATCGCGGACGTTACCTGGCTGAAGGCATAGCGCATTGTGCGGCGTGCCATACGCCGCGCAATTTTCTCGGTGCAGAAAAGAAATATTCGGCCTATTTAGGTGCCCAGATCGACGGCTGGTTCGCGCCTGCTTTGACCGCCGCCAATACCTCGCCGTTGCCATGGACAGAGGCTGAGCTATTTGCCTATTTGCGTAGCGGTGTCTCGCAGTTTCATGGTGTCGCCAGCGGCCCTATGTCTGAAGTGGTGCATCAGGGCTTGGCGCTGTCACCGGACGCTGATATCCATGCGCTCGCAACCTACTTTATTAATATCAATGGCGGTCCGGTCACCATCACATCGACTGCATCGGCAGATGCCATCGTAGTCACAACTCTGGCAAAAATCATGGGCAAATCAGCACAAGTGAGCGGCTTCTACACGGATCGTGGCGCCAACCTGTATCTGGCAGCCTGCGCCTCGTGCCACTCCAATAGTAACGGCATTCCCACCGGTGTCCGGCCAGAACTTGGGCTCAACAGTGCGCTCACCGCAACTGATCCCGGCAATCTGTTGCGCGTGATTTTTTCAGGCGCAGCCAGGCGAACTGGCGGTACTGTAGATGCAGGGCTTGGCGGCATCGCTATAGCGCCCGGTTCCTACATGCCGGGGTTTGCCGCATCGCTGACTAACGATGATCTGGTTCAATTGGCGAGCTACCTGCGCCGCAGCCGTACCGACTTACCACCTTGGGACGGGCTTGAAGCAAGTGTTGTCGCAGCACGTAAGGCTAGTACGCCATGAAGGCGCCGCCAGAAATAAAAATAATCATCAACGTGTCGTATTTGCGGACCATCCATTCAGGTAAAAATGATGAACAAATTTAAACTCAACGGTAATTCGATTGCAGTCGATGTCTCTCCTGAGACACCCTTGCTGTGGGTAATTCGTGATGATATAGGCCTGAAAGGGACTAAGTTTGGCTGTGGCATCGGTCTGTGCGGCGCATGTACTGTCCACCTCGATGGTCGCGCAATTCGTTCATGCATGACCCCGGTAAGCGCGGTCGAGAATGCCGACATTCTGACGATAGAAGGACTGGACCCGAACGACCAGCACCCTTTACAAAAAGCCTGGATCGCCACGCAAGCGCCGCAATGCGGTTATTGCCAATCGGGTCAGATCATGCAGGCAGCTAGCTTGCTGAAGGATTACCCTGACCCCAATGATGCCAATATTAATGCGGTCATGAGCGGCAACCTTTGCCGCTGCATGGCGTATGTGCGCATTCGGCTAGCTATCAAGCTGGCGGCACAAGAACTGCGGGGGGGGATAAACTGATGCGTAATTCTGACCAGAATTCAACAAGACTCAAGCTCGGTGACCGGCTCACCACTACGGCCAAGAAGAAGCTAGGAAGCGATACCGCTCAGGTGTCGCTGGCGCGCCGTGGCTTTATTATTACCGCGGTGAGTAGCGGCTTTTCGCTGGCGTTTTTGCGCACCGATATCTCGTTCGCAGCAGCAGCAGCAGCAGTGGCAACGCAAGAAAATGTTCATAAAATATTTGATCCGACCATCTGGTTCGAGATTGATCGCGCAGGTCTGGTCACGATCAATATTGCCAAAGCCGAGATGGGTCAGCATATAGGTACAGCGCTGGCACGCATCTTGGCAGATGAGTTGGAAGCTGACTGGTCATCGGTGCGTTTACGTTACGTTGACAGCGATCCCAAGTGGGGCACGATGGTCACTGGTGGCAGCTGGTCAGTGTGGCAAAGTTTTGATGCCTTAAGCCGCGCCGGCGCTGCCGGACGCATTGCCTTGATTGAAGAGGGCGCGAAGCTTTTGGGTGTTGCTGTGGATAGCTGCCAGGCGCGCAATGGCGTTGTCACTTCGGGCAGTCAGATGATCTCTTATGCCAACATCGTCAGCCAGGGCAATCTCACACGCAAATATTCACCGGAACAATTAAAGGCATTGGTCTTGAAGGAACCTGAAGAACGGCGCTTGATCGGGCAAAACGTGCAGGCGCTCGATGTGCCTGACAAAGTCAATGGCCGTGCTGTTTATGGGATCGATGCAGTGGTTGATGGCATGCTCTACGCCCGGCCGCGCATTCCGCCGACACGGTATGGTGCCAAGGTATTATCGATTGATGACAGCGCGGCAAAAAAAATAAAGGGCTATCTCAAATCCATCGCGCTAGAAGATCCGTCCGGCACGGTGCCAGGGTGGGTGATGGTGTA
>JAYVHZ010000142.1:0-4743 GCA_043770645.1 Undibacterium sp.
GTCAAGCCAAAAGCAGCACTGTATATGTTCCCCAAACTTGATCCTGCTATTTATCCAATAGAGGATGATCAGACTTTTATCCAAGACCTTTTGGTTGAACAACGCGTCTTACTGGTGCAGGGCACAGGTTTTAATTGGATCGCGCCGGATCATTTCCGAGTTGTATTCTTGCCCAATACCGATGATTTGACTGACGCGGTATCTCGAATTGCGAGTTTCCTCGAAGGCTATCGCCGCCGCCATGGGACTGGTGAATTTGCAGTCAAATAGACAAATGAATAATCTATAATCAATCTTTTTTAAATAATTTAAGCATATATGAAACCCATCAAAGTAGGCCTATTAGGATTAGGCACAGTCGGCTCCGGCACCTTCAATGTTCTCAAGCGCAATCAAGAAGAGATTATGCGCCGTGCTGGTCGTGCGATTGAAATTACGATGGTGGCGGTACGCAATGTGGAACGGGCCAAAGAAATCATCAAAGGTGAAATTGAAATCGTCACCGATGGTAATCTGGTCGTCAATCATCCTGATATCGATATCGTTGTCGAGCTGATAGGTGGCACCGATATTGCTAAAGATTTGGTGTTGAAGGCAATTGCGAATGGCAAGCATGTCGTCACGGCGAATAAGGCCCTAATTGCCAAACACGGTAATGAAGTCTTTAAGGCGGCGCAGGACAAAGGTGTGATGGTTGCGTTCGAAGCGGCAGTGGCTGGCGGTATTCCTATCATCAAAGCCTTGCGAGAAGGGCTAACGGCAAATCGTATTCAATGGATTGCCGGCATCATTAATGGCACCACCAATTTCATCCTGTCCGAAATGCGCGATAAGGGCTTGGACTTCGCTACCGTGTTAAAACAAGCACAGGCTTTGGGTTACGCTGAAGCTGATCCAACTTTCGATATAGAAGGCATCGATGCGGCTCACAAGTTGACCATCATGGCTTCTATCGCATTTGGGATACCAACTCAATTCGACAAGGCCTATGTTGAAGGTATCACCAAATTAGAAGCCACCGATATCGAATACGCAGAACAACTTGGCTATCGTATTAAGCTGCTAGGCATTACCAAACGCAGTGAAGCAGGCATAGAGTTGCGTGTGCATCCAACCTTGATTCCAGAAAAACGCTTGATCGCCAACGTCGAAGGCGCGATGAATGCAGTATTGGTGCAAGGCGACGCAGTTGGTGCAACTTTGTATTATGGCAAAGGTGCAGGCTCGGAACCCACCGCTTCCTCCGTGATTGCCGATGTGGTCGATATCACGCGTTTGGCGACAGCCGACCCTGAACATCGCGTACCTTATCTTGCGTTCCAACCCAATGCCCTGAGTGATTTAACGGTATTGCCGATTTCTGAGGTTTTCACCAGCTATTATTTGCGTATGCGTGTAGAAGATAAACCGGGTGTATTGGCCGATGTGACGAAGATACTTGCAGAGTTCTCGATTTCTATCGATGCCATGCTACAAAAAGAGCCGGCTGAAGGCGAGTCACGTACTGACATTATTATGCTCACGCATCAAACTCAAGAAAAAAATGTTGATGCAGCGATTGCACGAATCGAAGCTTTAGCATCGGTGACTGGTAATGTAACTAAGTTGCGTTTGGAAGAATTGAGTTAACTTAGGATTTAATTATTTGGATTTAGTATAGAAAGAGAATGTCGTTGATTCGTCATTCTCTTTTTTTATCACGGGGGTTGAATCTGAATCCTTGAAAAATGGCGACATGAAGATTGAAAAGCAATCAATCCTTCACATCGATGAAATATTCTAACCGTCGTTCGCCAACTATATGCTCAAGAATGCCAGATGCAATCGCGGCGTCCCTAGCAATTCGCTCAAATTGTGCGGGTACATCTTTATAGACCTCCATCCAGGTATGTACGCCATCTGATGCTTCCGGACGGCGCTGCAATTGTGGCGCTGCCATTGCAAAATCACTGCTCGCCCATAAATTATCACCGACGTATTGCTGTAATCGTTTTACGCAGACTTGGATTTGTCTGGCATTTTCAACGTTTGCCTTGTAATAAATGTAGCAGTCCATTTTTTTGCCTATTCAGTTATATCGAGATATGCATACGGCAGGGGTAAAAAGTCCAAGACGGGTCCATCGCTAAGGCCTAAATGAACTTTGCCTTGCTCTTGATCGGCTAGTTTGATTTCGACGAGACAGGCAAATCCATTTCCTAAATTGTGTTCCGCGCTCACGATCATGCCACAGGGCTGACTTGGGTCATTATCAGAAAAAATCTCCATCGCGACTTCAACGCTCTCTGCCTGAACGATTGCAATCGCCATGCGTCGCTTTAGCTTGCCGAGATATTGACTTCTGGCGACAATTTCTTGTCCTGGGTAACAACCCTTTCTAAAATTCACTCCACCAATTAATTCGAAATTGATCATTTGCGGTACGAATTTTTCTTTGCTTTGCTCGACAACTTGCGGCAAACCCGCATAAATGTTTCCTAAGCGCCAAATGCTGGCGTCGACTTTCTGCAATTCGATAGAGGTCTTTGCTACAATTTCCTCAAATTTGTCGTGTTGAATTATCCACTGGTAACGAGGCGAATCGAAGGCATCGTGAATGCGAATCAAACTGCCATTTTCGCCGCTTACTTTGTCATTAATCTCGCTAGGTAGCTGTGCAAATTGTGTCGACAAAAACACCTCTGCAGCTTTGCCACCTAGGCCAAGAATCATGAATTGCTCAGTGATATTTTCCAGTTTTACTTTCGAGCGCATCACAAACATTTGAAGACGTTTTTGTAGAGCCGGTTGCAAGCTTGCAGAGCATTGCAACACAATCGCGCCATCTGTTTTCCAATAAAAAAAACTGGCTAACATGCGTCCTTTTGGTGTGCAATAAGCGGCAAAACGCGCTTGCGTTGGACCTAAATTTTCAACATCGTTGCTAAGCTGATTGTGCAGAAAATTGGCAGCATCATCCCCATTTACGTGCAATAAATTTTGATCTGATATTTGGCAGATATAGCCAGTTGCGAGCTGCTCGACAAGCATGTTTTCTGCATTGAGGCTGTTCGCGGATTCGAATAATTGATGTGTTGTACTCATGTTTTACTTATGTTGGACTGATTTTTTCATTTTTTATGTCAATGCAGAATGTTCCCATTTACAATGACAGCGATTTTTATGATTATCGCAGCAAAATGAGATTAGTGTTCACATGGCTTATTTGAAAAAATTCTTTGTTTTTTGTACTTTACTGGTCTTAGTCATTGGTGCCGTCATCGGCTGGCTGTTTATCAGGTGGATGGATACGCCACTCAGTCATGAAAAAACGATCGAATTTACAATTAAATCTGGTAGCAGTATACGCGGCGCCTCGCGCCAGTTGGTTGATGCTGGCATCCCAATTCATCCTTATTTGTTTGAGGCATTAGCGCGGATTACTGGCAAAGCAGCCAGCTTGAAAGCTGGCTCGTTTGAATTGCAGACGGAAGAAACACCGCAGCAATTGCTCAAGAAAATCGTTGAAGGCAAATTTAGCTTAACTAATTTAAGCATCATCGAAGGATGGAGTTTTAAGCAGATGCGCAACGCGATTGATGCGCATCCATCAATCAAACACGATACAACTGGTTTATCTGATCGTGATTTGCTAATTAAGATTGGCAGCAAATATACGTATCCCGAAGGCTTGTTTTTCCCCGATACCTATTTGTTTGCTAAAAATAGCAGTGACATTCAAGTCTACCAACAAGCGCATCAAGCTATGTTAAATCGACTCGAGGACGTTTGGAAAAATCGCGCACCCAACCTACCTTACAAAGAACCGTATCAGGTTTTAGTGATGGCTTCGATCATTGAAAAAGAGACAGGACAAGCTTCCGAGCGCGGTATGATCGCTAGCGTTTTCGTCAATCGATTACGTTCAGGCATGTTATTGCAAACCGATCCAACCGTCATTTATGGTATGGGCGATAAGTTTCAAGGAAATATACGTAAGCGTGATTTGACCACTGACACGCCTTACAATACCTACACCCGTGCTGGATTGCCGCCAACACCGATTGCCTTGCCTGGACTCGATGCATTGAAAGCAGCAGTCAATCCAGAGCCTAGTAATGCATATTACTTTGTCGCGCGTGGCAACGGCACAAGTCAGTTTTCTGAGAATTTAAACGAGCACAATAAAGCTGTTAACAAATATCAGCGCTAGAATAAAAAACGAGAATCAAGTATGACCAACAAAGAAAAACAATTAGGACAATTCATCAGCTTTGAAGGCATTGATGGGGCAGGTAAATCAACCCATATCAGTTTCGTTCAGCAAGTTTTACAACAGCGCGGGATTTCAGTCATTACAACCAGAGAACCAGGCGGGACACCGCTCGGTGAGGCTTTGCGTGCATTGTTACTGAAAGAAAAAATGCATCTGGAAACGGAAGCGTTATTAATGTTCGCATCCCGTCGCGAACATATTGCGCAATTAATACAGCCGGCGCTCGATGCTGGTACATGGGTCATATCAGATCGTTTTACCGATGCCACTTTTGCTTATCAAGGTGGTGGTCGTAAGCTTGATTTGGAAAAATTAAATGCATTAGAAAAATGGGTGCATCCGCACTTGCAGCCAGATTTAACTTTATTGTTTGATGTACCAATTGAAGTCGCTCGAGCACGCTTGGATGCGACTAGGACTTTAGATAAGTTTGAACAAGAACAAGGCGATTTCTTTAGCGATACACGCAATGAATATTTACGTCGCGC
>JAYVHZ010000143.1:0-27311 GCA_043770645.1 Undibacterium sp.
CCAACCAGCTGATGGCGCAAAACACTACAAACGTCGTGTTGGTCGCGGTATCGGTTCTGGTATCGGTAAAACAGCGGGTCGTGGTCATAAAGGTCAAAAATCTCGTACAGGCGGCTTTCATAAAGTTGGTTTCGAAGGCGGTCAGATGCCTTTGCAACGCCGTTTGCCTAAGCGTGGTTTTAAATCATTGGCAACACCTTACAAAGCTGAAGTTCGTTTGTCTGACTTGGAAAATTTGCCAGTCTCAGAAATCGACGTTTTGGCATTGAAGCAAGCTGGTGTCGTTTCTGAGTTGGCACGTGTTGTTCGCGTGATCTTGTCAGGCGAAATCACTAAAAAGGTAACTTTGAATGGCTTAATCGTCACTAAAGGTGCGAAGGCCGCGATCGAAGCTGCTGGCGGAACAGTGACTGAAATAGTAGTTGCAGCGGTGGTCAAGAAATTGCCTGCTAAAGCTAAAGCATCTGCTTAATTAAGTCAAAACAGGAGCAAACATTGGCAACATCTCCTCAACAAACTAAAAGCGCTGCAAGTGGTTTTCCTTGGGGGAGACTCTGGTTTTTACTGGCAGCACTTGTTGTATATAGGATAGGCGCACATATACCTGTTCCTGGAATTGATCCAAAGGTATTAGAAGATTTGTTTAAACAAAACCAAAATGGTATTTTGGGTATGTTTAACATGTTCTCTGGCGGTGCCTTGTCTCGCTTTACAATTTTGGCTCTGGGAATTACGCCGTACATTTCTGCCTCTATTATTATGCAGTTAATGTCTGTCGTTTCTCCGCAGCTGGAAGCGTTGAAGAAAGAAGGTGAATCGGGGCGTCGCAAGATCACTCAGTACACACGTTACTTCACGTTGGTATTAGGTATCGTTCAGGCTTTCTTCATTGCTTTTGGGTTGGAAACGCAAGCAGGTTTGGTGTTGGATCCTGGGGTGGCTTTTAGATTTACTACTGTCGTTACTTTGGTAACTGGCACGATGTTCCTGATGTGGCTAGGTGAGCAAATCACCGAGCGTGGTTTAGGTAACGGTATTTCTATCATCATTTTTGCAGGTATCGTCGCTGGCTTGCCGGGCGCATTGGCAGGTTTGTTCGAATTAGTTCGTACCGGCTCTATGCAAGCGTTTTCCGCGTTGATTATTTGCGTGATGGTTGCTGCAGTTACTTATTTGGTTGTGTTCGTTGAGCGCGGCCAACGTAAGATTCTGGTCAACTATGCGAAGCGTCAAGTTGGCAATAAAGTTTATGGTGGTCAAAGTAGCCATTTGCCACTGAAGTTGAATATGGCGGGTGTAATTCCTCCGATTTTCGCTTCCTCTATTATTATGCTGCCTGCCACGATAACTGGTATGTTTGCAAAAGGGGCTGAAAATCAGGATTCCGGTTTTGTTCGGTTCTTGCAGGATTTGGCAAGTTCGTTGACGACTGGTGAACCTGTTCATGCATTGTTGTACGCTGTAACGATTATCTTCTTCTGCTTCTTCTACACTGCGCTGGTATTCAACAGCAAAGAGACAGCAGATAACTTGAAGAAGAGTGGTGCTTTCGTCCCAGGGATTCGTCCAGGTGATCAAACATCCCGTTATATCGACAAGATTTTGATGCGTTTGACTTTGATTGGCGCGGTATACATTGCATTAGTTTGTTTGTTGCCGGAATTGCTGATCGCTCATTGGAAGGTGCCATTCTATTTCGGCGGAACATCGCTGTTAATTATTGTGGTGGTGACCATGGACTTTATGGCTCAAGTGCAGAATTACGTAATGTCACAGCAATACGAATCGCTTCTTCGTAAAGCAAATTTCAAGGGCGGCATACCTTCACGGTAGGCACACCAAAGGAACAGCAGATCGAATGGCAAAAGACGACGTTATACAGATGCAGGGAGAGATTCTAGAGAATCTTCCGAATGCAACATTTCGAGTTAAGTTGGAAAATGGGCATGTTGTGCTTGGCCATATTTCAGGAAAAATGCGAATGAACTATATCCGCATTCTTCCTGGTGATAAGGTGACAGTAGAATTGACGCCTTATGATTTGAGCCGAGCACGCATTGTGTTCCGGACCAAGTAAATTAAATTGAACTAGAAGGGAAGAGGGCAAAAATGAAAGTTCTCGCATCAGTCAAGCGGATTTGCCGCAACTGCAAGATCATCAAGCGCAAAGGCGTAGTTCGTGTTATATGCACAGAACCACGTCATAAACAGCGCCAAGGTTAATTAACGTTATTGAACGAGGAATAACGAATGGCACGTATAGCAGGGGTTAATATCCCAAATCATCAGCATACCGTAATTGGCTTACAAGCAATCTATGGTATTGGCGGCCCACGCGCAGCAGATATCTGTGCAGCAACGGGTGTATTGACAACTAAAAAGGTCAAAGATCTGGACGACAACGAGTTAGAAAAGCTTCGCGACAGTATTGCAAAATACGTCGTAGAAGGTGATCTTCGTCGCGAAATCTCGATCAACATCAAGCGTTTGATGGACTTAGGCTGCTACCGCGGCATGCGTCATCGCAAAGGTTTGCCTGTTCGTGGTCAACGTACACGTACGAATGCACGTACACGTAAGGGCCCACGTAAAGCAGCGCAATCATTGAAAAAATAATCCAGCGTAGTTGAAACCAACTGGATTCAAGGAACCAATTATGGCAAAAGCACAAAATAACGCAGCGGCAGCACGCGCTCGTAAAAAAGTTAAGAAAAATGTTGCTGAAGGTATCGCACACGTTCACGCATCTTTCAACAACACCATCATCACGATTACTGATCGTCAAGGCAATGCATTGTCTTGGGCAACAGCTGGTGGTCAAGGTTTTAAAGGCTCACGTAAATCTACTCCTTTCGCGGCTCAGGTTGCAGCGGAAGCAGCAGGTAAAGTTGCGGTTGAGTGCGGTATCAAAAACCTCGAAGTTCGCATCAAAGGTCCAGGTCCAGGCCGTGAATCTTCTGTGCGTGCTTTGAATAATTTGGGTATCAAGATCTCCTTGATCCAAGACGTTACGCCAGTACCACATAACGGCTGCCGCCCTCCAAAGCGTCGTCGTATCTAATTCATTGCTTGGCTTAGGCTAAGCTTTGGATAATTCTAGCAATCATGTTAGAATGCAGCCCGCCAATTCATTTGGTGGGTTTTGTCTTTCGTATTTTTGATACGATTTTATTTTTTCTTATTCGATTTTTATTTAATAAGACCACTGTCTGATTGCAGGTAGATCAGACTAGCGTAGGTTGTCAAACGGCACTTACGTCATTTTTAAAGGAAATTATTGTGGCACGTTATATCGGACCTAAAGCAAAATTATCCCGTCGCGAAGGCACGGATCTGTTCCTGAAAAGCGCACGTCGCTCTTTGGATTCAAAATGCAAATTAGATGTAAAACCAGGTCAACACGGCGCGAAATCTGGCGCACGTACATCTGACTTCGGTAATCAATTGCGTGAAAAACAAAAAGTTAAACGTATGTACGGCGTGTTAGAGCGTCAATTCCGTCGTTATTTCGCAGAAGCTGATCGTCAAAAAGGTAACACTGGCGAAACTTTGTTGAAATTGTTGGAATCCCGTTTGGACAACGTTGCATACCGTATGGGTTTCGGCTCCACACGTGCAGAAGCACGTCAGTTGGTCAGTCACAAAGCATTCACAGTCAACGGCGGTGTAGTTAATATCGCTTCCTACCAAGTTAAAGCTGGTGATGTTGTTGCTGTTCGTGAAAAATCCAAAAAGCAAGTTCGTATCGTTGAAGCTTTGGCCTTGGCTGAGCAAATCGGTATGCCATCTTGGGTGTCTGTAGACTCCAAGAAAATGGAAGGTACTTTCAAGGCTATGCCTGATCGTAGCGACATCGCTC
Organism: Undibacterium sp.; assembly: GCA_043770645.1. Taxonomy (GTDB): domain Bacteria; phylum Pseudomonadota; class Gammaproteobacteria; order Burkholderiales; family Burkholderiaceae_D; genus Undibacterium. The sequence continues at coordinate 3,860 of JAYVHZ010000143.1, forward strand.
ACGATGTCAACGAATCTTTGATCGTTGAATTGTACTCACGTTAATATTAAGTTTCACCGCCTGCTCATTTTACTATGGGCAGGCTTTTTTCTTTTTGCCATCAGCCTTATCGGTGTAACGAACCGAGGGTATTGAAAAGGACAAATAATGCAAAACAATCTGTTTAAGCCTCGTATTATCGACGTTGAAATGTTGGGCCCTGGCTCAGCAAAGGTAGTGATGGAGCCATTTGAACGTGGTTTCGGTCATACACTCGGTAACTCTTTACGCCGTGTCTTGTTGTCTTCTATGGTTGGTTACGCGCCAACTGAAGTCACCATCGCTGGTGTCGTGCATGAATACTCGACTCTCGACGGTGTCCAAGAAGACGTCGTTGATATTTTGTTGAACTTGAAAGGCGTTGTCTTCAAGTTGCACGAGCGTGACGAAGTCACTTTGACTTTGAAGAAAGAAGGCGAAGGCGCAGTGTTGGCTTCCGATATCGATTTGCCACATAACGTCGAACTGATTAATCCAGATCACGTGATTGCTAATTTGACCGCTGGCGGCAAATTGGATATGCAAATCAAAGTAGAAAAAGGTCGTGGCTACGTTCCTGGTAACGTACGTCGTTTGTCTGAAGATGCGAACAAAACAATCGGTCGTATTATTTTAGACGCGTCTTTCTCCCCAGTACGTCGTGTTTCTTACTCTGTTGAATCTGCTCGCGTTGAACAACGTACGGATTTGGACAAGTTGATCATCAACATCGAAACAAATGGCGTGATCACCCCAGAAGAAGCGATTCGTCAATCTGCTCGCGTATTGGTCGATCAGTTGCACGTATTTGCAGCATTGGAAGGCACAGAAGCAGCCGCAGAAGCGCCATCACGCGCACCTGCTGTTGATCCAGTCTTGTTGCGTCCAGTCGATGATTTAGAATTGACTGTGCGTTCAGCAAACTGTCTGAAAGCAGAAAATATTTACTACATTGGTGATTTGATCCAACGTAGCGAAAACGAATTGTTGAAGACGCCAAACCTGGGTCGCAAATCTTTGAACGAAATCAAAGAAGTATTGGCTTCCCGTGGTCTGTCTTTGGGCATGAAGTTAGAAAACTGGCCACCTGCTGGATTAGAGAAGTAATTTTGATGTCGGGTCGATTCGTTTGACCCGACGTTTTATTTGTAGTGTGTAGTAAGAACATTACCGGTCCGCGTCAAATGGTTTGACGATAGAAGAACTGGAATTTTTAAACAATCGAAAGGAAGTACCATGCGTCATCGTCACGGCTTACGTAAGCTGAATCGTACATCATCACACCGTTTAGCAATGTTGCGCAATATGACAGTTTCTCTGTTGCGCCACGAAGCAATCAAAACAACTTTGCCAAAAGCAAAAGAATTGCGCCGCGTTGTTGAGCCAATCTTGACTTTGGCTAAAACAGACACACTGGCAAATAAACGTTTGGCTTTCAACCGTCTGCGCGATCGTGAAATCGTTCAAAAGTTGTTCGCTGAATTGGGCCCACGTTTTGCAAATCGTAATGGTGGTTACCTGCGTATTTTGAAAATGGGTTTCCGCGTTGGCGACAATGCGCCTATGGCCTATGTAGAATTGTTGGATCGTCCAGAAGTCTCTGACGCTGCAGATGCACCAACAGTTGACGAATAAGCTAATTTGTCATTAGCCGCTCTGAAATAAGAAGCCGTTCAGTAAAATGAACGGCTTTTTTGTTGCTAAGAATCTGTATTCGTACGATGACCTTTGAAACGAATTGTGAATGTCGTTGTGCAGCGCCAATTTATATATTCCGCTAAGATGCTAGAAATCAAGATTTGCCTCCTCACTTTAAGAGAGCGGAACCTTGTCCGACCAATCGAGTCCGACTTGCCTTAACTAACATCAGAAATAATTATGAAATTAATTCGACGTGCAATTTATTTTCCACAGCTCTTGTCTTTATTAAGCATGCGATGCTTGTTTGGCTTGTGCGTCGTACTTTCATTCATGCAGATTGGAGTCGCCAAAGCTGAAGACTTTTTGGCTCCTGAAATCGCGTTTAAGGTGAAAGCGCAGATGGTGTCAGGAAATCAAATGGCGGTTCGATTCGAGATAGCCGATGGCTATTACCTATACCGTGATCAATTTAAGTTTGGGGCGCAAGGTGCCGAGTTTGGTGCATTTCAAATTCCCCCAGGCAAAGTGAAATTCGATGATACTTTTCAGAAGGATGTGGAAAGTTATTACCGCGCATTGACAGTACTCATACCAGTCACAGCGACAGGCGATTTTCAGGCTTTGATTCGGCTTCAGGGCTGTGCTGATGCTGGCTTATGTTATCCGCCGATGGAATTGGTACTGCCCGTGCGTTTGAAAGATATTGTAGACATGCCTTCACAAAAGGCGATGTCTACTGTCAGTGCTGAGACGCAAGAAGGTGAGCAATCGACGATTGCGGCGGCGCTCAAGAGCGGGCGTTTGGCTTTGATTATTCCCTTGTTTATTTTGCTGGGTCTGGGCTTGTCATTGACGCCTTGTGTCTTGCCGATGGTGCCAATTCTCTCTTATATTATTGTGGGTGAAGGAGCTGGCATCAAGCGTAGTCGTGCTTTCTTTCTCTCATTAAGTTACGTACTCGGCATGGCGTTGGTGTACACCGCTCTAGGCGTCGCCGCAGGTCTATTAGGGGAAGGCTTGTCAGCCAGTCTACAGAATCCTTGGGTATTGTCAGCATTTGCGCTATTGATGGTTGCACTCTCTTTATCGATGTTCGGCATCTACCAATTGCAAATGCCAGCGGCGATTCAAACTAAGTTGACGTATTTCTCTGAGGGGCAGCGCAACGGCAAGATGGCGGGTGTATTTCTGATGGGCGCAGTGTCGGCTTTGATTGTCGGTCCATGTGTCGCCGCTCCGCTCGCTGGTGCTTTGGTGTATATCAGTCAAACGAAAGATGTTGTGGTAGGTGGCACGGCTCTGTTTGCGTTGGCAATAGGCATGGGAGTGCCGCTTCTTTTAGTGGGTATCTCCGCCGGTAGCGTATTGCCGCGTGCTGGGGTTTGGATGGAGCAAATTAAACGCTTCTTCGGTGTGTTGATGTTGGCGATGGCGATTTGGATGATTTCGCCCGTTATTCCACCGGTGGTTCAAATGATTGCATGGTCAATTCTGTTGCTGCTTTATGGTGCGTATCAGTTATTCATTTATAAGGGGCGGGTATTTTCAAAGCTCGTGGCCATACTGTTTATTCTTGCTGGTTCTGTTCAGCTCATCGGTGTATCAACTGGCGGTCGTGACGCGCTGACACCTGTGGCGCATTTGTTCGGCGAGGTGGTTCACGTCAAATTTCAGCGAGTACGAACAACTGCTGAGTTGGATGCCGTGCTCGCGCAATCGAAAGAAAAAATCGTGATGCTAGATTTTTATGCGGATTGGTGTGTCTCGTGTATCGAGATGGAAAAATTCACCTTTGTGGAGCCACGTGTAAAAGCCAAGCTAGACCAGATGTTATTGTTACAGGTCGATGTGACCGCCAATAATGCAGATGATAAAGCCATGTTGAAGCGCTTCGGTTTATTCGGTCCTCCGGGTATTATTTTCTTTGATCGTGAGGGACGTGAAATGCCGGGTAAGCGTGTCATTGGCTATCAGAAAGCGGACAAATTCTTAGAGTCTTTGCGGAGCTTGGAAGTCGTAAAGCAGTAGCCGAAAAGCTGAATAATCAAATTCCAATAAAGCAAAAAAGCTGGGTTCATTCCAGCTTTTTGCTTATCTCACTGGTACCACCAATTCAGCGTAGTCATACAATGCTCCTAAGATGTGCTCATCCTGCTCACTAGCATTTTCTGATAATTGATCGATCTCGTTGAAATACAACTCAACAGTGCGCGCATTGTCGTCGCCATCCAGCATGCGCGCACATCGATGTTCTTGCCAGGTTATCAGTTCTTCCGGCGTTAAGCTTTCTGGGAAATTACGAGCGCGATAGCGGAATAGTAATTCGCCTAAGCGTTGATCGTTAAAATGTGGCGATGCATTCGCCAACTGCTGAGGTGTCATGTGACGCAAATCATTCAAAGTCTTACGGTCTGCGCTGCTTATAAATCCACCGTACAAATCTTCGTCCACATCGACAGCTTCATAACCAGGGCGGGCATAAACTTCTTCCCATAGCTGAGGATGGAGTGTTGACTGCATGTCGCGTGCTAAATCTGTGTGGATCATGACTTGCTGCATGTCGATATTCCAGCGCTCCGCCATTTCATCGTTTAGTGTTTTGAGATTACCAATGACGATGGGTGACTTATTCAAGTGAATAGTTTTCACAGGTAGGCGTTGTACGCCTTCTGGTAAGGCACCGGTCTTGCTGAACATGCGCTGATGAATTGTGGCGACATCCAAGTGCTTTAATTCTGTGGGGTCAAATCGCAAGTCCCACGCAATGACTTCATTTTTATTCGTTGGGTGTATGGCTAGCGGCCACATCACGGCTAGGCAGCCGCGCTCCGTACTGAACATGCCTGAAACATGTAAGAATGGTTTGCCAAGTAATGGAAGACCGATCTCGCTAGCAACTCGGTCTTTTTTGTGTAGGGCAAAACAAAAATCAAAGAGCTTAGGATGCTTTTCTTTGATTAATTTTGCTAAGGCAATGGTGGCGCGTACGTCGGATAGAGCATCATGCGCGGCGGTATGACTAATACCATTTGCCGCAGTCAAATGTTCAAGTCTAAAGCTTGGTTTTCCTTCATCATTCAAAGGCCAATGAATGCCATCTGGTCGCAACGCGTAGGTGGTGCGCACCATGTCCATGATATCCCAACGGCCACATTGATTTTGCCATTCACGTGCATACGGATCGATCAGGTTGCGCCAAAACATAAAGCGCGTAATTTCATCATCGAAGCGTATGGTGTTATACCCCACACCTATCGTGCCTGTCGAAGCAAGCGCGCTTTCGATACGCGCTGCAAATTCGTGTTCAGCTAGACCTTGCTCAAGACATTGCTGCGGTGTGATGTGTGTAATCAGGCAGGACTGCGGATCTGGAAGAAAATCATTCGCTGGTCGGCAAAATAGATTAATTGGTTCGCCGATTTCATTTAAGTCTGCATCGGTGCGGATCGCGGCAAATTGTGCTGGCCGATCACGGCGAGTTTGTGCGCCAAAAGTTTCGTAGTCGTGCCAGAGAAAGCTATGCATAGTCATGGAAATGTTGGTGAAGTCGATTAAACTAATTTACTCATTACGTTGCCCTCGTCCTTCTAGGTAACCTTGAAGCCGCATAGCGAGTAAAAAAATCACAACGGTGCATCCCATCAATCCCAATGCGAGTTTGAAACCTATGTCTTCATTGATCCACGGCATCTGAGCGAAATTCATACCAAAAATGCCAGTGATCAAAGTTAATGGCATAAACAAGGCAGTAATTATCGTCAAGATGCGCATGATTTCACTGGTTTTGTGAGACACCGCAGCAAAGTGAATTTGCACTGATGATTCTAGTGATGCCTCTAATCGGCGGGTATGATTGAGTACGCGATTGATATGCTCCATCACATCATTGGTGCGAACCAATAACAAGTCTTTCGCCCGGCTTTGTTTGCCACCAGAACCATCATAAGTGTCGATAAAGTGGTCACGCAATTCTTGCAACGCATCATATTGTTCTTCGCACAAATGCTCCAGCTTGCGCAGTTCAACTCGCGAATCTAGCAATGCCACCCAATTATTAAATGGCTTGCGTGGATCGAGTAATGCTTGCTGCCAACGATCAAGTTGATTGGTGAGTGGTTGTCGTAAATCCAAATATTGATCGACCATCGCGTTTAATAGACGCAGCATTAAATCTTCAGGTGTTGCGGGTAATTTACTACTCAGGTTATTGTTATCTTTAGGCTTAAAATTTAATAAGCGTGAACGCATGGTTTCAATCGTTCGGCTGTAGGTCGCTCTTACAGTAATGAGTGCGTTGCCGATTAACAGGAAAGAAACTGGCTGTGTTTGCAATCGATGCAGCACGGCTGGCATTTTTTTCTTAACACTTTTGCTTTCTTGGTTGTTCGAGCTTGGCTCGCCGCTCTCACCATTTAATGCCAGTTTTTGAAATACCACCAATTCATAATCTTGTGTTGCATCAAAATTAGAAGGGTGACTGCGATTGCAAATATCTTTAAGGTGTAGATCAAAGATGCGTATACCTGTCAGTTTTTCAACTAGATCACGCCAAGCTTCCGCATCTTTTTCAACTTCATCATGGGTGGCATCGATCCACATAAAGCGATAGGCGTCATCGCTTACATCATTCTCGCCATCTCCAATCAAATCAACTGCAGTATTTGCCGTCATTGGATTGAGAATCACCTGCGTATCGCTAATGTAAAAAATGTCCATGAATCGCAAACTCAGTCATCAGAATTGAACTAGTAAAGTATCGAAGAACAGTATCGAAGAAAAGAATTACTTGGCCTGCTTTAACAGTCGTGCGATATCACGCGCGAAGTAAGTCAGAACACCATCGGCACCCGCACGTTTAAATGCGATGATGGCTTCCATCATAGTCTTGTCGTGATCCAGCCAGCCGTTTTGTGCCGCCGCTTTAATCATCGCATATTCGCCACTGACCTGATAAGCAAACGTCGGTACTTTAAATTCATCTTTAACGCGGCGCACAATGTCTAAGTAGGGCATGCCGGGTTTTACCATGACCATGTCGGCGCCTTCTGCCAGATCAAGTGCCACTTCACGTAAAGCTTCGTTGCTGTTGGCTGGATCCATTTGATAATTTGCTTTATTGCTTTTACCTAAGTTTGCTGAGGAGCCAACAGCATCGCGGAACGGGCCATAAAACGCCGATGCGTATTTTGCAGAGTAGGCCATGATGCGGGTGTAGATAAAACCATCTTGTTCTAAAGCAGCACGAATCGCACCGATGCGACCATCCATCATATCGCTGGGAGCGACGATATCGGCGCCAGCTGCAGCATGTGTCAAAGCTTGCTTAACTAGCATCGTGGTTGTTTCGTCATTCAACACATAACCATCCTCGTTAATCAAGCCATCTTGCCCGTGGCTGGTATAAGGATCTAAAGCGATGTCGGTCAAAATACCAAGATCAGGACAACGTGCTTTCAAAGCGCGGATGGCGCGAGGGATCAAGCCATTTGGATTGCATGCTTCAATACCGTCTTCTGTCTTTAAACTATTCTCAATTGATGGAAATAACGCCAAAACCGGAATACCTAGGGCAACACAGTCGTCGGCAACTTCGAGCAATTTATCCAAGCTCATTCTTTCAACACCTGGCATAGAGCCAACCGCTTCGACTTTGTTTTCTCCATCAATCAAAAAAACAGGGTAGATAAGATCAGCGGCGCTGACATGGTTTTCGCGCATTAAGTTACGAGAAAATGCGTCTCGGCGCATACGACGCATACGAATATGCGGAAACTGAGCAGAAAATGGTTTAGACATAGTGAATAAAAAAATTATCGAGGTTAATGAAACTTTTCTTACGAATTTGGCTCTTAGAACTAGGCATTATGCTTACCGCTGGTCCTCCCTAAGCGGGCGCCATTTGTTCCCATTCGATTGGCGTTTTTTTCCTCGGCACCACAAAGTGCCGGGGTTTTTTTATGCTTGATCAGACGAATTGTCTGATTTGTCTAAGTCTTCAACTATTGGCAAATTATTTAGACCCGTTAGTTCACGAATCTTTGCATCGGCCTCTTCAATCCCAGAGCGATTCAACGCTGAAAATAATTGTGCAGTAAATGGATATGGTGTGCCGTTCGCATCGACATAACTAGCCAAAATATTTTGTGCCAGGCGCAAGGCATTGGTCGCATCGTTGCGATTGAGTTTGTCCGATTTTGTCAGCAAGCAGTGGATAGGACGACCAGTGGGCGCAAACCACTCTAACATCTGTTTATCTAAATCAGTGAATGGACGGCGTGAATCCATGATTAATATCAAAGCGGCTAACTGATCACGTGTCTGGACATAATTACCCAGCAAAATATTCCAATGATTTTTCGCGGCACCGGGAACTTCAGCGTAACCGTAGCCAGGCAAGTCAACTAAGAGCGCACGGATCTCATCTTGGCGAGTTTCATCTTTGCGATGTTGGCCTACATGGGCACCGCCAATAGAAAAAAAGTTAATGTGTTGTGTACGCCCTGGGGTCTTTGATGCAAAGCAGAGCTTCTTTTGATTGCATAAAATGTTGATCGCGGTCGATTTTCCAGCATTTGAACGACCAGCGAAAGCGACCTCTGGCACCGGTAAAGTCGGCAGGTCTCGTAAATGGTTGACAGTGGTGAAGAATCGGGCTTGCCAGAGGATAGACATAAATCGGGGCCAATCAAAAAGGAGGGAGCGAAATGCAAAAAATGGGACAAAACGATACGTTTCATCCTGAAATGTGAGGTTTCCTAGCGTCAATTGACTTGGAATAGCCCAACATTTCCACGAAAGCTATTGTACAATAAGGGGTTAGCTACGTGGGCTTCATCAGTAAATGTCATTCACGTATGTTTTTAGCTTCTCAGATGCTTCAATAGAACCGATTTCCAATTTTTAGTCTCAAGGTGTTTGAATGAACCGTGCGTTTTTATCATTTTCCAAGTCCCTCAGCATCGTTGCTTTAGCGGCATCCTCACTCATTTCTATTGCTTCTGCGGCTGAGCCTGTAGCTAAACCTGCTAAAGCTGATCTGGTAAAAGGTGAAGCTTTGTACACGAATGGCGACTCTGCTCGCGGTATTGTTGCCTGCGTATCATGTCACGGTTCGGCAGGTAATTCGACTATCAGTATCAATCCAAAGTTGTCTGGTCAGCACGACGCCTATCTCGTCAAGCAATTAATGGATTTCACAACACCCGCGCGCAATAATGCGGTGATGACGACATTCTCTAAATTAATGACTGCAGATGACATGAAAAACGTTTCTGCTTATTTGGCAGTGCAAAAGCCAAAAGCTGGTGCAGCAAAAAATAAAGACATCGTCAATTTAGGTCAAACTATTTACCGTGCTGGTATTGCTGAGAAAAATATTGCTGCATGTGCTAGTTGTCACAGCGCAAATGGTGCTGGTATTCCGGCACAGTATCCACGGTTAGCTGGTCAACACCAAGATTACACAGTGGCGCAATTGACTGCATTCCGTACTGGCGTTCGTAAAAATAGCCCGCCAATGACAACGATCGCGAAGCGCATGTCTGACGAAGAAATGAAAGCCGTGGCTGACTATGTTGCTGGCTTGAAATAAGCACATCGCATCATCAACAGCTACAAGTAAAATGTTTAACGGAGGGGGTGGCAGTTGCCATCCCCTTTTTGTTTTTGGAATTGTATGGAACTTGAAACCAATACCTCTGGTCTAGAAATTAAAACGCAACGTGCATGGCTAGCCAATAGCGTTGAACTGTTATCGTCGATGCGTTTTGCGATTAGTTTGTTAACGATCATCGCGATAACGTCGATTATCGGAACAGTGTTAAAACAAAATGAGCCATCGCCTAACTACGTGAATCAGTTTGGACCTTTTTGGTTTGAAGTATTTCAACATCTGAGTTTGTATTCTCTGTACTCAGCATGGTGGTTTTTGACCATTATGGGATTCTTGGTTCTATCCACCAGCCTTTGTTTGATTCGCAATGCCCCCAAAATGCTGAAGGATATGCGTAGTTGGCGTGAAAATGTACGCGAGCAATCATTGCGCAATTTTCATCATAAGGCGGAGTGGCGTAGCGCGGGGTCGAAAGACGCTTTTACCTTGCAGATGACGACGCAGATGAGGAACTTGGGATATCAATTTAAGGTAGTTGAAAAAGATAGCGCAACGTTGATTGCTGCAAAAAAAGGTGCAGCGAATAAATGGGGCTATATTTTCGCGCATGCGTCGATCGTGGTGATCTGTGTTGGTGGACTTTTGGATTCTGATTTGGCGATTCGATTCCAAACTTGGTTTGGTGGCAAAGTTCCATTTGAGGGCAGTGGGGTTTTGATTTCACAGATCCCTGCGCAGCATAAGTTATCGCTAGCGAACCCGACTTTTCGCGGCAATATTGCCATTCCTGAGGGGAAAAGTGGTGATACCGCGGTGATTCCTCAAACTAAAGGGGTGTTATTGCAAGAGTTGCCATTCACGATTCAATTAAAGAAATTTCATATCGACTTCTACTCCACTGGCATGCCGAAATTGTTTGCCAGCGACGTGACGATCGTTGATCACGAAACGGGCAAAACTTTTGATTCGACGATTAAAGTCAATCACCCCTTAATTTATAAAGGGATTGCGGTCTTCCAATCAAGCTTTGATGATGGTGGTAGCTTATTGCAAATTCAGGCGCACGCCATGTCAGGGGGACGTCCGGACAAGTTTTCGATGAACGCCAAAATGGGCGGAGAGAATCCGCTGACTGCAGCGCAAACAAATGATCGAGGTGATTTCACCATCGAATGGACTGCGTTAAGACCATTCAATGTCGAGAACTTGGCGCGTGAAGGGCAGGACTTGCGTGCTGTCAATCCAAATCTGAATTTCACGCAAAAGCTGACAGCCGACTTAGACAAACATTCTGGTTCTGCTGCGAAGAATGTGAATAACAAGGATTTGAAAAACGTCGGTCCAAGTATGCAATACAAATTGCGTGACAAAACGGGGCAGGCGCGGGAGTTTCATAACTACATGCAACCAGTTTTATTGGACGGTAGTTGGGTTTTCTTAGCTGGTGCGCGCGACTCGCCGAGTGAACAATTTCGTTTTCTCAGGATTCCCGCTGATGAGGACGACAAACTGGATGAATGGATGCGACTGCGTGCTGCGCTCGCAAATCCCGAGTTAAGATCGAAAGCTGCAGAGACTTACGCCAAACGTGCGTTGCCAACGGCGGGCGCAGAAGCAATGCAAGCACAGTTAGCCAATTCTGCGAAAAAAGGATTGAGTATTTTTGCTGGCGAAGGGGATGCGCCTAAGCTCGCTGGTTTCACCGCAATTGCTGGTTTCTTAGAAAATATTCCAGCCGAGGAGCAAACCAAAGCAGCAGATGTTTTTATGAAAATTTTGAATGGCAGTATGTGGGATTTGTGGCAATTAGCCCGTGCGAAAGAAGGTTTGCCTGCTTTGGAGTTAACCGAAAAACGCGCGCAGTTTTTGCAATTGGCAACCACAGCGCTGTCTGACTCTTTCTTCTATGGTGCACCCGTTTATTTGCAAATGACAGGTTTTGAGGAAATCAAAGCTTCAGTATTTCAGGTGGCGCGAGCGCCTGGACAAAATGTGGTGTATCTTGGCTGCTTATTTTTAGTCATTGGTGTGTTTTCTATGTTTTATATTCGAGAACGTCGTTTATGGATATGGATTAAACATGATGGCGAAGGCACACAGGCATTGATGGCCTTGAGTTCGCAACGCAAAACTTTAGATTTCGAAAAAGAATTTGAGCAATTAAAAAAACAGCTCGGTGTTCCTGAAGGGCCTACTGAATCGGCAAATGCAACAGTGTAGTATTTGCATCAATGCGCTGATTTGGAATGACAAAGAATTACACATTATTTTTACAGGATTTGTATGGAAACTAGTCTGACTCACCAAAATTATTTTCAGCGCCTCAGCGCTTTTGATTGGATTTATGCGGTGTTGCTATGTGCGGGTGCTTTTTTCGCATTTAACCGCTACGGTGCACATATGGACATATACGAAGAGGTTATTCTGCTTCTGACTGCGCCGACCTTCGCATGGTTGGGGTGGAATTGGAAATCGATGCGTCCACTAATGATCGTTTTGGCGGTCTTGTCCTTGTTCGCCATTTCTCAATATGCAGGTTCTTTGGATCTCGCGAATAAGAAATTTTTCTTGAAGTATTTGCTGTCAAGTCAGTCGGCTATTTTGTGGATGAGTACTTTCTTTATTCTTTCCACATTATTTTATTGGGGGGGCGTGATTGCCCGCTCTGATTTTGGTGCATCGGTTGGTTCCGCTTTGTGTTGGTCTGCAGTCATCATGGGTTTTACCGGCTTGTTGGTACGCTGGTATGAGTCGTATTTGATCGGCCCCGATATTGGGCACATTCCAGTGTCTAATCTATATGAAGTATTTGTTTTGTTTTGCTTGATCACAGCGCTGTTTTATTTGTATTACGAGGAAAGCTACGGAACTCGCCAATTGGGAGCGTTCGTGTTGTTGGTGATCACCGCCGCCGTGGCATTCTTGTTGTGGTACACAGTAAGTCGTGATGCTGCTGAAATTCAACCCCTGGTGCCTGCATTACAAAGTTGGTGGATGAAGATCCATGTGCCGGCAAATTTCATAGGATATGGAACCTTCGCTTTGGCGGCAATGGTCGCTTGGATTTATTTGCTTCGCCATGAAAAGCAAATGGTTTTGTGGATGGGATTTGTGATTGTGCCTTCGTCTATCCTAGCTGCGACCTGGTTAATTGCCTATATTTCAGGCAGTCCGAGCGATTTTTTTGCAGCTCTTTTGAAGGCGACCAAAATGATCGCGGTACTGGTGGTTATCTTCTCATTTACCATTCTTAAGCGAGAGTTGATTTTAGAGCGCATGCCACCATCGGAAGTGCTGGATGACGTCATGTATAAAGCGATTTCTGTTGGTTTTATTTTCTTTACCATTGCGACAATTTTGGGTGCGCTATGGGCTGCCGAAGCGTGGGGTGGCTATTGGTCTTGGGATCCTAAAGAAACGTGGGCACTGATTGTTTGGTTGAATTATGCTGCATGGTTGCACATGCGTTTGATGAAAGGGCTGCGCGGCCAATTGGCATCTTGGTGGGCATTGGTCGGTTTGTTGGTGACAACCTTTGCTTTCTTGGGCGTGAATATGTTTTTGTCAGGTTTGCATTCCTACGGTGAATTGTAATTGATGATGATTTAAGTAAAAGCGGCGTCGACAACAAAGTCTGCGCCGCTTTTTTTTATCTGGACAGCGTTAGCAGTGAATATCTTTGAACCGATATGCGAGAAACTTTCATGTCTCTGTAAGGTTCTGAGTTGTGTTTCGACTCATTCAGTAGTATGACGATTTATGGATGGTTTTTTTAGATAAAGGGATTAACTATGCGTATACCATTTCAAAAATATGGTGATGAAATTTTGAGCGCCTCAGATATCACTCCACGCAATGTATTTGAATCCCGTCGTGATTTTATACGTCAACTTGCGGTCGGTTCAGTCGCCAGTGCCGGTGTGATTGAAATGGCGCAACGTGAAGCGTTCGCACAAAATGCTAACGCGCAGAAATTAGCAGCGGCCGCGAATCCGAATTATCTGATTCTCGATAAAAGAACGTCGTATAAAGACGCGACGACTTACAACAATTTCTATGAATTCGGAACCGACAAGGCCGACCCAGCAGAGAATGCGGATAGCTTAAAGACGCGACCATGGACGGTGACGATCGAAGGCGAAGTGAAAAAGCCAATAACATTGGACTTGGATAGCTTGTTGAAACTTGCACCACTTGAAGAGCGAGTGTACCGCTTGCGATGTGTAGAAGGTTGGTCAATGGTGATACCGTGGATAGGCTACTCCTTGTCGCAGTTATTGAAGAAAGTAGAGCCGACGGCGAATGCGCGTTATGTTGAGTTTATTTCTTTGGCGGATAAGCGCCAAATGCCAGGCGTAAATAGTCGCGTGTTGCAATGGCCTTATACCGAAGGTTTAAGAATGGACGAGGCGATGCATCCGCTGAGCTTGATCGCGCTGGGTATGTATGGTGAGGTTTTACCAAAACAAAATGGTGCACCCGTGCGCTTGGTGCTACCTTGGAAATATGGTTTTAAATCAGCGAAGTCGATAGTCAAAATTCGCCTGACTAAGGATCAGCCACGCACCTCTTGGAACTTGTCTGCCCCGGACGAGTATGGGTTTTACTCCAACGTGAATCCCGAAGTTGATCACCCGCGTTGGTCGCAAGCGACTGAGCGACGTATCGGTGAAGATGGCTTTTTGTCGCGCAAACGCAAGACGCTCATGTTTAATGGATACAGTGAAGTGGCGAGTTTGTATGCCGGCATGGATCTGAGAAAGTTCTATTGATGATCGCAATGAAGTCTTTGAGTTCACTTCAATTACTCTGGGTCAGAATCATCGTCTTTATGCTGGCAGCATTGCCATTTATGCGTTTGATTTATGCTGTCTATGCTGATGCGCTCGGTGCGAATCCATTGGAATTTATCACCCGAAATACCGGTGATTGGGCTTTGTACTTTCTTTGCATTAGCTTATCGATCACCCCTTTGCGCAAGCTTTTAGAGTGGTATTGGCTAATTCGCTTGCGCCGCATGTTAGGTCTTTATGCATTCTTTTACGCGACACTGCATTTTCTGACTTTTTTATGGTTCGATCACTTTTTTGATCTAAGTGATATGTGGCGTGATGTCATCAAGCGTCCGTTTATCACGGTGGGATTTGTCGCATTCGTTTTATTGATCCCTTTGGCAATCACTAGCAATAAATGGATGATCCGGCAACTCGGTGGTAAGCAATGGCAACTGCTTCATCGTTTGGTGTACTTGATCGCGCCTCTAGGTGTCCTGCACTATTTCTGGATGAAGGCGGGAAAAAATTTACTAGTGCAACCATTAGTGTTTGCAGGCTTGCTTGCTTTGTTGTTGGGTTTGCGTCTGTATTGGCGCTTGCAATCACGTATTAAGTGATTGCTTTACTTTTGCTGGAGGCCAACATTTTGTGTTGGTGCTGATTGCGTGACGCTAGGTTTTTGCGAAGGAGATTTTGTCTCCGGCATATACAACGGCCCCTTTTGTCCACAAGCACTCAAAAATAAAGTGCCGCAGAAAATTAGCCCTGCAGTGCGTGTGGAAATGCGTGTGTGCTTATTCAAAATTTCGTAACCCGTATAGAATGCTGCACGGTGATGCAGAATTTAAATCAAAGCAGGAGTGTAACATGACGGAATCGGAATTTTTAGTGCTGGCAGATACCTGCTTGCAACAAGTGCAGGAGATGTTTGAGCTGGCATTTGAAACAGATGAATGGGATGTCGATACCAAACGCAGTGGCAATGTTCTTGAAATTGAGTTTGTTGGCAATGGCTCGAAGATCATTGTGAATAGCCAAGCACCAATGCAAGAGATGTGGGTAGCAGCTCGATCAGGTGGATTTCACTACAAATATGACGGCGAATTTTGGCGTAATACGCGTGATCAGTCTGAGTTATTCGCAGTCTTACGCGATATTGCAGAAGCGCAGAACTAGATCTGATTTTTAGGTCAGAAATACAAATGGCGAGAATTGATTCTCGCCATTTGTATTTTTGAATCGGAATTTCAGAGATGCTTTATTCGATAATCACTTCATCAGCGTTCAAATTGCGTAGTGCTGAATCCGGTGGATTTTCGACATAGAAATAATCACCTTCTGCCTGGATAATGCCATTTGGCACTTTACGCTCCATAATTGGAACATCACGCAAGGCTCTTTGCATATAGCCTATCCAGATCGGTAAAGCCAAGCCGCCGCCAGTTTCGCGATTGCCGAGGTTACGCGGTTGGTCATAGCCCATCCAGGCAACACCAACAATTTGTGCTTGATAACCAGCAAACCAAGCATCGATTGAATCATTCGTGGTACCAGTCTTGCCTGCGAGGTCCGGGCGCTTTAAAGAAAGCGCTTTGGTGGCGGTGCCAAAGCGTACAACATCGCGCAGCATGCTATCCATTAAGAAAGCATTGCGTTCATCAATGACGCGATTGGCCTCGTCTGCGGCGGTGTCTGGTTTTGCTTGTGCGATGACCTTGCCTTCGGCATCGGTAATTTTAGCGATGAGATAGGGATTGACTTTGTAACCGCCATTGGCGAACACCGCATAAGCTCCCGCCATTTGTAGTGGGGTCACAGCTCCAGCGCCCAGCGCTAAGGTTAAATAAGGGGGATTTTTTTCTGGGAGAAAACCAAAACGACTGGTGTACTCTTGCCCATATTTAGCGCCGACTTTTTGCAAGATACGGATTGAAATCATGTTCTTTGATTTGGTCAATCCTCTACGCATCGACATTGGCCCTTCGTATTTGCCGTCATAGTTCTTCGGTTCCCAAGCTTGACCACCAGTTTGACCCGCATCAAAGCTAATTGGGGAGTCATTGATTATGGTCAGTGGTGATAGGCCCTTTTCTAATGAAGACGAGTAGATAAAGGGCTTAAAGCTAGAGCCAGGTTGACGCCAGGCTTGCGTTACGTGATTAAATTTATTCAGGTTGTAGTCAAAACCACCAACTAAAGCGCGGATTGCACCATCATGTGTATCAGTTGCAACAAATGCAGATTGCACCTCTGGCATTTGAATGATCGACCAATTCTTGCCATCCAGTATCACGCGGATCACTGCGCCTCGTTGTATCCGTTTATTCGCTGGTGCATTGGCTTTTAGGCCAGATGCACCAAAACTTAAGCCAGCACCAGTGATTTGTATTTCTTCGCCATTGGATAATACCGCTCTGACTGCACTTGGAGTGGCTTCGGTCACCATTGCAGCGAAGATATCGTCGCTATCAGGGTGATCTGCTAATTCTTTTTCAATAATTTCATCAGCGGCCTCTTTATTGCGCGGCAGTTCCACGATGGCTTCTGGGCCACGATATCCGTGACGACGTTCATAATCTAAAATACCTTTACGTAATGCCGCATAAGCGGCTTCCTGTTCTTCTTTGATTATCGTGGTGTAAACATTAAAGCCGCGTGTGTACGTCTCTTCTTTGAACTGTTCGTAGACTAATTGCCGAGCCATCTCTGCGACGTACTCAGCGTGAATGCCAAATTCAGCACTATTGGTCTTGATTTGTAATTTTTCTATTTTTGCCTGCTCAAATTGGGCTTCGGTGATGTAGCCCAATAATTTCATGCGTTGCAAAATATACTGCTGTCGAACTGTAGCGCGCTTTGGGTTGGCTACTGGATTGTAAGCCGATGGTGCCTTTGGCAAGCCTGCTAACATAGCGGCTTCGGCAACAGTGATTTCCTTTAAACTCTTACCAAAATAGATTTGGGCCGCAGATGAAAAGCCATATGCTCGTTGACCTAAATAGATCTGGTTCATGTAAACCTCAAGAATTTGATCTTTGCTCAAATTTTGTTCGATTTTCCAAGCCAACAAAATTTCATAAAGTTTGCGTTTGATGGTTTGTTCTGTGGATAAAAAGAAATTTCTGGCAACCTGCTGTGTAATCGTCGAAGCCCCTTGTTTATTGCCACTGGTAAGATTGTTGAGGGCCGCGCGCGAAATACCAATGTAATCGACACCGCCGTGTTCATAAAAACGGTCGTCTTCGATTGCCAATACCGCTTTTTTCATCATTTCGGGGATCTCTGAGAAATGCACAACATTGCGGCGCTCCTCTCCGAATTCAGCAATTAATACATTGTCTGCGGAAAATACCCGCATTGGCATTTTGGGGCGATAGCTGGTGATGGCATCGATTTCGGGTAAATTTGGATAGGCCATGGTGATTGCAAATATTAGAATCAACACGCCAGTAAGGAATAATCCGAATGCAAGCATGCAAATTTGCAAGGTGACACGTAAAGCCACGCTCCGAGGTCTAAATTTTGAACTGTCAGTTGCAGCCGGTGTTTCGATAGAAGATGGTGAGGACATATTGACTTCAATGAGTGGAATGCAAGTTGGAACACAGGTGCACATTATAGCTGTGCCGAATCAACTATAAAAATTGCATTTCAGCGTTTTTAAGCTCCAAGTGGAGAATTGACAACGTAAAAGCGCCAGTTTGCCTTGAAAATGCTTTACATTACACTCCCCTTATTGCTAGGATTTAACGTAAGCTAGTATGAGTGTCAGCTAAATAGCGGTTTTTAAAAGAAAAATTGAAATTCGAGCCAAGTTAAAGTGTTTTTTTATGGAAATTTTGTTTCGATTTATGTTGCGGTTTGCTGATGCATTTGGCAAGAAAAAAATATTTATTTGAGGGGGTATCCTTGGCTTTAGATCTCGCATCATTGCTTGGACAAAAAAATCCGCCCTTAGTGGGCTTGGATATCAGCACGTCAGACGTAAAGCTGGTGGAGCTCTCTCGTTCGGGCGAAAAAGATTTCAAATTGGAGCGTTGTGCCTCAGAGGCTCTACCAAAAGGCGCTGTGATTGATGGAAACATTGAAAACCTAGAGCAGGTGTCTGAAGCTATTTTGCGTGTTTTGAAACGCAGCGGCACGGGAACCCGGAATGTGGCTTTGGCAATGCCTGCGTCTTCCGTCATTACGAAAAAGATGATATTGCCAGGCAGTTTGACGGAACAGGCTTTAGAGTTTCAGGTCGAGTCTGAGGCGAGTCAGTATATCCCTTTTGCAATGGATGAAGTCAGTATCGATTTTTGTGTCGTTGGACCATCAGCCAACTCTGAAGAAGATGTGGATGTCTTGCTTGCGGCTTCGCGTAAAGAAAAAATCGAAGATCGTGTTGCTGCTGCACAATCTGCAGGGTTGCAGGCTAAAGTCATGGACATTGAATCTTATGCAGCACGTGCGGCTGTCGAGCGTTTGATTGAGCAGCAGCCCAATGCTGGCCAAGATCAAATTTACGCCCTCTTTCAAATTGGATCAAAAGTCACCTACATCTCTATCTTACTTAATGGTGATGTGATCTATGAACGCGATCAACAGTTCGGTGGTAATCAATTAACTCAGGATATCGTCCGTAATTACGGCCTATCCTTTGATGAGGCCGAAACCAAAAAACGCCAAGGCGATTTACCTGATAGTTACGAAATGGAATTATTAGAACCGTTTCTTGAAAATGCCGCTTTAGAAGTCACAAGGGCGATTCAGTTTTTCTTTACATCAACACCGTTTACACGTATTGATCAAATTTATCTGGGTGGCGGTTGTGCAATGCTTCCTGGTTTGGTGGATATTGTTGCAGAACGCACGAAGTTATCGACCTCGGTCATCAGCCCATTTAAGGGAATGGAGCTTGGCTCAAGTATCAATGAGAAATCTCTCCGAAATGATGCTCCTGCCTATTTAGTTGCTTGTGGCTTGGCGATGCGGAGGTATGGATAATGATAAAAATTAATCTGCTTCCACACCGTGAAGCGAAGCGTAAAGAATTAAAAAGTCAGTTTTATTCCTTGATGGCGTTTGCAGGTTTGATGGGCGGCGCAATTGTAATCGTCGTTGGGATGATATTTTCTACGCAGCTTTCTGCACAAGTTGAGCGTAATGCGTTCATTAGCAAAGAAAATGAAGAGCTAGATCTAAAGATAAAGGAAGTTGCTAACCTTAAACAAGAAATTGATGGGTTGAAAGCGCGTCAGCAAGCAGTTGAAGATTTGCAGGGTGATCGAAATCAACCCGTGTTCATGATGAATGAATTAGTTAAGTTGGCGCCAGAAGGATTGTATTTGACTCTCATTAAGCAAGAAGGTCAGCGCATTGCAATAAAAGGCTATGCTCAATCACATTCTACCGTAGGGATTTTCGTGAGTGAGCTGAGTACTTCGGAATGGATGACGAAGCCTGAAATTATTCAGAATAAAGCTGTCGGTTTAGGGCAGGGGCGTGATGCAAAGCGCGTTATCGAATTTGATCTCAATGTTGGAATTCGTCGCCCACGTGAATTAGAGGCAGTGGCGAGCGGTGCAGAAGCGGGCAAGGACAAAGCAGCTAAAGCAAAAACGCCTTAACGAAGAGAAGACTATGCCAAATATTAAGGAAAAGTTTGAGTTAATTGCGAATCAGTTTCAAGATCTGAATGGTTTGCATCCTGGCCTATGGCCAATCGTGCCTAGGCTCTTATCTGCTATTGGCTTGTGTATTTTTGTATTGTTTGTTGGGTGGTGGTTTTATTGGAGTACCCAATTAGAAGAGATTGATCTGGGCCAGCAAGAAGAACAGAAATTAAAAGATACGTTTAAGTTAAAAGTGCAACAATCAATTAGTCTAGATGCGCTTAAAGAGCAACGCAAGCTAGTTTTGCAATACGTGTCGAGAATGGAAAAACAATTGCCGAGTACAGCCGAGTACGCTGCTGTCCTTGATGATATTAATTCAGCCGCCAATGGACGCGGTTTAAGCATGGATATTTTTAAGCCTGCATCAGCGTCGATTAAGGACTACTACGCCGAGTTACCAATCGAAATTCAAATGGTTGCGAATTACCACGATATGGCACAGTTTGTCGCAGATATTGCGAAATTGCCTCGAATCGTCACTCTGAATAATTTGACCCTGACCGTTAGCAAAGACGCGAAAAAGCCTGGCATTGTTATGGATGGCGTTGCGAAAACTTATCGATATCTAGATCCTGAAGAAGTTGCTGCGCAAGCTGCAGAGCGCAAGAAAAGTAAAGAGACAAAAAAATGAGAGTGATAGTTAATGCTTGCTTGCTTCTTTTGATCATTTCTATGAGCGCTTGCAGTGATAATGGCTTGGGTGAACTCCAAGAGTGGATGCGGCAAGTGAAAAATGAAACGGGTGTAAAAATCACTCCAGTTGCTGAACCTAAGGTATTCATTCCGGTGGCTTATAGCGGTAAAGATTTGATAGATCCATACGATCCCAGTAAGTTGCTAGTCGTTTTTGCTCGCATGAATGCTGCGAATGATAATGGTTTGAAGCCAGATTTTGATCGTCCAAAAGAAGCGCTAGAAGGCTATTCCTTAGATGGCATGAAAATGGTTGGCTCCTTTGATAATCGCAAGAATTTGCAAGGATTAGTACAAATTGGAAAGGCTGTCTTCCCGGTTGTTGTTGGTGGGTATATTGGTCAGAATTTCGGCAAAGTGATCAGTATCAACGAGGCACGCATTGATTTAGTTGAGATTGTCCAAGACGCTTCTGGCGAATGGATCGAAAGAAAAGCAAGCTTAGAATTGCAAGAGGCAAAAAAATGAATAGACTAATAAATGTGGGTAAGAGGAGCGTCATGCGTATGAGATATTTATTGTTAGGGCTGATGTTTTTGGCCCAATTCGCTCAGGCCCAAACCGCGAATACGATTGAATCCATCACTGCGAATCAGCAGGGCGCAAATATTATCGTAAAGATAAATTTTAAAGTTGCATTAGTCAAACCACCGGTCGCTTTTTCCATTACCAATCCAGCTAGGATAGCTTTTGACTTTCCAAATACTGCGAATGGGACTGGGAAAAATACAGTAGATATCGGTTTAGGTGAAGTTAGAAGTGTTAACTTGATCGCGGTACCCGAACGGGCACGAATGGTTTTTAATTTGAATCGTTCTTTAAATTACGCTACTTTTATTGAAGGGAATGCCCTAATCGTCACTATTGACGGTTCTGGTGGTTTAGCTACACCGGTGAACTCTATCGGTTTGCCAGTACTGCAAAGTAGCACAACGCAAATTGTAAAACAATCGTTAAGAGATATTGATTTTCGTCTTGGTGTTGCAGGCGATGGACGAGTCGTTGTTGATCTTCCTAGTAATCAAATTGCGATTGACGCCCGCGTACAGGGACAAACCATTGTGGTTGATTTCATGCGAGTCAATTTACCGGATATCTTAAAGCGAACCTTGGATGTGACAGATTATGGTTCGCCAGTTCAGAAAATTACGACTACACGTCAAGGCGACAATGTACGGATGGTGATTGAGCCTAAGGGTCTGTGGGAGCACAGCGTCTATCAAAGTGATAGTCAACTTGTGATTGAGGTTAAACCGATTAAAGAAGATCCAAATAAGTTAACCCAAGGAACTCAAGGCTACAAAGGGGATCGATTTGGCATGAATTTTCAAGATGTGGATGTTCGTGCTGTCCTGCAAATTTTAGCTGAGCAGGGAGGTGTCAATATCATCGCCAGTGATTCTGTCAGTGGCAATATCACTATTCGTTTAATCGATGCTCCTTGGGATCAAGCATTAGACATCGTGATGCAAGTTAAAGGTCTTGATATGCGCAAGAACGGTAATGTGATCTTGATTGGCCCCAAAGATGAACTATTAACTAAGGAAAAGTTGGAATTAGAGCAAAAAGCGGCTATTGCCGAACTAGAGCCACTGAAAACAGAATCATTTCAATTAAAATATCAAAAGGCTGAAACTTTTCAAAAATTGTTTGGGACCGATAATACGGCGACAAATCGCATGTTATCTAAACGCGGCAATGTGATGATAGAGCCGAGAACAAATCAATTGTTCGTGACCGATATCGCATCAAAAATTGAAGAAGTTCGCAAAATGATTCAGAAAACCGATATCGCCACTAAGCAGGTGGTAATTGAGGCAAGAATTGTCGAAGCAGACAATAAGTTTAGCCGTAATTTAGGCGCGAAATTAGGGTTCGCGGATTTGCGAGGAATGAAAGGCGGCGATACTGGGTTTCAGATATCTGGCAATCAACGTGCAGCTTTAACAGGGAATTATTTAGGAGTGGGTGAGCAGACTGGGCAAGCTAGAATTACCGATAAGAGCTATATGCCAAATACGCAATTTGTAAATTTGCCCGCAGCAGGGATCGGTGGTCTTGATGCAGGCAGTTTAGCAGTGAGCTTATTTTCTGCAGCTGCAAACCGATTTTTGAACTTGGAATTGTCCGCGCTTGAAGCTGATGGTGATGGCAAAATTATTTCTAGTCCACGAGTTGTGACTGCTGACCAAACCCCTGCGCATATTGAGCAAGGGCAAGAGATTCCCTACCAAGTTGTGACTTTAAGTGGCGGAACCGCAATTTTCTTCAGAAAAGCGACCCTTAGCTTAGATGTTACTCCACAGATTACACCCGACGGTACGATTATTCTCGCTGTTGATGTACATAAAGATAGTCGTGGTGAAGAGACTCGTGGTGGTCCGGTCATCAACACTAAGCAAGTCAAAACAAATGTTTTGGTTGAAAATGGAGGTACGGTTGTTTTGGGGGGGATCTATACCCAAGAGGAACGTGCTGATGTGACCAAAGTACCTTTCCTAGGAGATATTCCTCTTTTCGGTAATTTGTTTAAATCCACTGGGAAAACGAATAATAAAACGGAGTTGTTGATTTTTATCACTCCAAAAGTGCAATTGACAGGAACATTTGCAAATCAGTAGGCGTCAATTTTTGTAAAGTTTTTGATTCTGATACGGAAATTTTCTGTATTAATTTATATTTAAAAGGTGTTCCATGATGAAGTTCTTTCGCGTAGTTTTCGTAATGATTCTGTTTACGGCGCTCTCCGCATGCGGTGGCGGTGGAGGATCTGCAGGTAACACGAGTGGGGTCGCGTTGTTTACAAACGCTGCGGAGAAGATAACCGTGTTGCCAGGTGCTGTACAAACTTACACCATCGGCGGCGGAATACCAAACTATTCTGCGACTTCAAGTACCGGTGCAGCGTCCGCTAGCGTTAATGGCAAGGTATTGACGATTACGGGGAGTGGATCAGGAATATCTTCTGTAATTGTAACGGATTCAGCAGGGGCGAAAGTATTAATCGAAGTCACAGTTGGAACAGGGTTTGACTTCTTTGTGAATGCGCCAGA
>JAYVHZ010000144.1:0-2213 GCA_043770645.1 Undibacterium sp.
TCTTTGCCGATCTTGATGCAAAAAGAAGAATGGGATGATGAGAAAAAAGAACAAGTTCTGAAAGAAGAACTCGAAACTGTCAATCAAGCCAGTGCTTTATGGGCGCGCAGCAAATCCGACATCACGCCTGAGCAATACACAGAATTCTACAAACATATCTCACACGACTACACGGCCCCATTGACGCATACGCACAACCGTGTCGAAGGTCGCAGCGAATATACCCAATTACTATACATCCCAAGCCGCGCACCATTTGACATGTGGGATCGCAACAAACGTGGTGGCATCAAGCTATACGTCAAACGCGTTTTCATCATGGACGATGCGGAACAATTGATGCCTGTCTATCTGCGCTTCGTTAAAGGGATTATCGATTCCAACGATTTGCCTTTGAATGTCTCCCGTGAGATTTTGCAAGAATCACGCGATATCAAAGCGATTCGTGAAGGCTCCACCAAACGCGTTTTGGGCATGCTGGAAGATTTAGCCAACGCAGAAGGCGATGAAGCTGAAAGCAAGAAAGAAAAATTTGCCAGCTTCTGGAAAGAATTTGGTCAAGTATTAAAAGAAGGTATTGGTGAAGATGCTACGAACAAAGATCGTATCGCTGCCCTGCTCCGTTTTGCTTCGACGCACAATGACAACGATACCCAAACAGTGTCATTAGCTGACTATATTGCCCGTGCCAAAGAAGGTCAAGACAAGATTTATTACGTCACTGCCGATAGCTTTGCTGCAGCAAAAAACAGCCCACATCTGGAAATTTTCCGCAAAAAAGGTGTGGAAGTGTTACTACTCACCGATCGCGTTGACGAATGGATGTTGTCTTTCTTAACTGCGTTCGAAGGTAAAGATTTGGTTTCCGTTGCTAAAGGTGATCTGGATCTGGGTAAGCTAGAAGACGAGGCAGAGAAGAAACAGCACGAAGAAACTGAAACGCAGTTTAAAGATCTGGTTGAAAAGATGAAAACCGCTTTGGCCGATAAGGCTAAAGATGTTCGCATCACTTTCCGCTTAACCGATTCTCCGGCTTGTTTGGTTGCAGATGACAATGAACTCTCTGGCAATCTCGTGCGTATGTTGAAAGCCGCAGGGCAAGCAGCGCCTGAATCCAAACCTATTTTGGAAGTTAACCCTGATCATCCATTAGTACAACGCTTAAAGTATGAAGAAGCCAAGTTCAATGACTGGTCACATATTTTGTTTGATCAAGCAGCCTTGGCTGAAGGCGGCACACTTGATGATCCAAGTGCTTTCGTTAAACGCTTGAACGAAATGCTGTTAAATGTCAGCAAATAAATAACAAACAGTTTCAGACTCAAAAATAAAGAACCGGAGCTTCAAGTTCCGGTTCTTTATTTTCTACAAATCACTTTGTACTTATTGCTTAATGCGTGACCCGCGTTGTGCGGCGATCAGATAACAAACGCACGCGTTCGCCGGGGCGGAATGTTTCATCCGCATCTTGTGTGATGGCCTTCAAGTCGCCATTATCCAAACGAACGGTAATTTCCAAACCTTTCCGGGTATTAGCATTTGTCTCGACATTTTTACCAATAATTCCGCCGACCACCGCCCCGACAATACCTGTCGCTGTCGATCCGCGACCGCCACCAATACTGGAACCTGCCAACCCGCCCAACGCAGCACCAGTAAGTGTGCCAACACCACTGCGACCGCCATCGATAGTGACTTCGCGCACAGAATCAACCACGCCCATACGAACAGTCATTTCATTTTGAGTTTGATATGGTCGATACACGCTTCCGGAAGTACTTGTGGATACACAGCCACTTACTGAAAATGAAGTTGCGATGATCGCCGCGACTAAGATAATTTTCTTCAAAATAAACTCCTTAATTAAATACCATAAGACCATAAAGACCGTAAGAACCTAAATAACTGGTCTAAGCGGCATAGCCTGTACAAAAAAGATAAATCAATGCCCTACTACCTGTTAAAGCATAACGCCACATTTAACAATTAGTTGACAATTCATCGCGTTTTAATGCCGGCATGCTTAAACCTTAATTAAACTTACATCGAAAAGCATAGGATGCTAGAAATAATTTCATGCCACACCAATAGCACATACTACAACATAAGGTTTACAATCAGCGAATGCAAGAATTATCCAGCCATCACGAGCTTATTGAACATTCAGCCTTATGCTAATTAAACGAAAATCTATCGAAGCCGAATCGAATTTC
>JAYVHZ010000145.1:0-5651 GCA_043770645.1 Undibacterium sp.
GACCGCCATTTTGCCCATATCAGTTTTACCAGCGTACCTAGTGAAGGGACTTGTTTTCGGATTACAATTCCTGCGCACAATATATAAATGTCAATTGATTTTGCGCAACAAGCCCCATCGATCCGTGAATAGCGAGGTGAGTCGCGCTATAATGGCGCCCTCAAACCGAATATTCCTATGCAATTACTCGCCGTCGGCCTCAATCACACGACCGCCCCTGTCTCGTTACGAGAAAAGGTGGCCTTCTCTCCTGAGCAAATCTCTCAGGCGGTGGTGGGTGCGCGCACGTGGTTTGCGCGTAACGGATCGACTCAGACATCAGAAACTGCTGTCTTATCGACTTGCAATCGCACTGAGTTATATGCGGTTGCCGATGTCGAGAATCCCATCGACATGACGGCGCATTTTTTGGCGGATTTTCATAAGCTGCCTTACGCGGATTTGCGTCACCATCTCTATACCCTGCCGCAAGACAATGCGGTGCGCCATGCCTTCCGCGTGGCTTCTGGTTTAGATTCTATGGTCTTAGGCGAACCACAGATTCTCGGGCAAATGAAAGAAGCTGTTCGTCAAGCGGATGAAGCGGGTGGACTTGGTACTTATTTGCATCAATTGTTTCAACGTACCTTTGCGGTGGCGAAAGAAGTCCGGTCAACGACCGAGATCGGTGCGCACAGTGTTTCTATGGCGGCAGCGGCAGTACGTTTATCACAACGCATTTTCGACAAAATTGCTGATCAAAAAGTGCTGTTCATCGGCGCAGGTGAAATGATAGAACTGTGCGCAACGCATTTTGCAGCACAAAATCCTAAGAACATCACCATCGCCAATCGCACCTTAGAACGTGGTGAAACACTCGCCAATCGTTTTGGCGGCAAAGCGATCCGCTTGGCCGAACTGCCAAATTGCTTGCATGAATTCGACATCATCATTTCTTGCACAGCTTCATCTTTACCGATCATTGGTCTCGGCCTAGTAGAACGCGCCATCAAAGCACGCAAACATCGTCCTATTTTCATGGTCGACTTAGCGGTACCGCGTGATATCGAATCCGAAGTTGCGCAACTCGATGACGTGTTTTTGTACACCGTGGATGATTTAGCCAGCGTCGTACAAAGCGGTTTAGAAAATCGTCATGCAGCGGTGGCACAAGCCGAAGCGATCATCGAAACCCGCGTGCAATCGTTTATGCACTGGGTCGATGGTCGTCACGTTGTCCCTGTGATTCAAGATTTGCACGAAAGCAGTGAACAAGTACGCCAACATGAATTGGAACGCGCCCGAAAAATGCTGGCACGCGGCGATGATATTGAAGCGGTGTTAGAAGCCTTATCCAAAGGCATCACGGCCAAATTCTTACACGGTCCACAACAAGCATTGCATCAAGCGCAAGGCGAAGAGCGCGCACATCTGGTGCGCCTGCTGCCACAATTATTCCGCACTAAGCGTTAGCTACTTCAAGCTTTCTGTGCATCCTGTATGCATGCTCTACGCCTGTCACGTCGTCACGACGACTTCCCCCGATTTAATTATTCATGGCTCATCGACATTCGAGAATATCGAGAGCCACTACAGCATAAAGCGAAACAAAATCATGAAACCATCGATGCTACATAAACTCGATCAACTCTCTGAACGTCTAGTCGAGGTTGGTCAATTACTAGTACAAGAAGGTGTCACCAATGATATGGACACCTACCGTAAGCTCAATCGCGAGCATGCGGAATTAGAACCTTTGGTCGCGTTGTATCACAATTATCAGCAAGCGCAGAGTGACATCGTCGAAGCGCAAGAGATGTTGAACGATCCTGACATGAAGGACTTTGCACAAGAAGAAATTCAAGCAGGCAAAGATCGCATCGAAGCCTTGCAACGCGAACTTCAAACCATGTTATTACCGAAAGATCCTAACGATGAACGCAATATTTTGTTAGAGATTCGTGCCGGAACAGGTGGTGATGAAGCCGGTTTGTTTGCAGGTGATTTATTGCGCATGTACACCCGCTTTGCAGAACGCAATCGCTGGCAAGTCGAAGTGATGTCCGAATCGCCTTCCGAACTCGGTGGCTACAAAGAGGTCATTATCCGTATCGCTGGTTTTGGTGCGTATTCCAAACTCAAATTTGAATCCGGTGGACATCGTGTTCAACGCGTACCAGCGACAGAAACGCAAGGCCGCATTCACACCTCAGCGTGCACGGTTGCGGTCATGCCAGAAGCAGATGAACTGACCGACGTCGTCATCAATAATGCCGATCTGCGCATCGATACCTTCCGCGCCTCAGGTGCCGGTGGTCAGCATATTAATAAGACCGATTCCGCAGTACGCTTGACGCACATTCCAACAGGCATCGTGGTTGAATGCCAAGATGGTCGTAGCCAACATCAAAATAAAGCCCAAGCCATGCGCGTATTAGCGACCCGCATTATGGATGGTCAACTCCGCAAGAAACAAGCGGAAGAAGCGGCGACCCGTAAGAGCTTGATCGGTTCTGGTGATCGCAGCGAACGCATACGCACTTACAACTACCCACAGGGCCGCATGACGGATCACCGTATCAATCTGACCTTGTACAAACTTGATTTCATTATGGATGGGGATTTGACTGAGCTGACCAATGCGCTGGTGGCTGAACATCAGGCTGAGTTGTTGGCTAGTTTGGGTGATGATTAATTTCGAACGGCATCATTTGAATAGCTGAACTTGAGCGTAGATCAGGATGCCGAATCCTATCTGCGCTTTTTTTATATCCATCATTCTGCGTGCCAACTCATGCCCTGCTCAAACCTCAGCAGACCAAATAGCCAAGAGCTCAAGCTAGATTGAGCATTTTCAAAAAATCAATACATGGCTATAATTGATTTTCTTTTACGTTTTTTTATCAGCCATGCACAAACACCATCTAATGAAGCTTTGCAAGACGACAGCGTTCGCGTTCACCATCCTCACGTCAATTGTTGCAAACGCTGAAGATTACGAAATCAAACGCTTGGACGCGGCAACCGTCTCCTATCAGGGAGGAATCGTCGAAGGAAGTTTTCAAGCACTACTTGCTCAACTCACACCAGAAACCACGACTCTTCGTGTTCGCTCTCGAGGCGGCAATGCCGAAGAAGCGATGTTGATTGGCAATCAGATCATCGATCAAAATCTTAGCCTCGTTGTTGATGGTTATTGTTTATCGGCTTGTGCGAACTATGTGTTTTTAGCTGCACCGAAAAAAACCTTACTTCCGGGTGGCATCTTGGGATTCCACGGTGGATTTTCATCAAAAGATAGTGCCGATCTGAGACAGCAATTTGAGCTTGGAAAGCTCAACAAAGACGACTTCACAGGCAAAGAGGGGCTTAAACGATTACAAATCTTAGAATGGGAATTGCTCAAAAAAATCGGCCTAAATTTAGATGCAATAAGCACCATCAATCAACAGCTTTACAAAAAAATGCCGATCGATCCCAAGACAAAGCAAAAAGCGACACTTGTCATAGACGGCAAAAAATATACTTTCGCTTGGGACGATGAAGCGCCAAAACTTATGGAAAAAAGACTTCGAAAGTCAATGAAGAAAAACTCAAAATGGTCTTTTACCCTTGACAATCCCTATGCTGACGCAATGTATTTTCCGTCTCAAAAATTTCTGCAGGGAATCGGCGTACAAGGAATACTCGACTATCCCTATCCTGAAGACAATGCCGCTCTCCAAAAAATGTTACTTAAGGACTTTAGTCACATCAAAACTGTCGGTGACTTTCCAGAAACAGAATTAGTGTTAAAGAAATAGTTCACATTCGCCATTTGTAAAGCACGCAAAAAAGCCAACTTAGAGTATGCATCTAAGTTGGCTTTTGTTTACGTCTAAAACTTATTCAAGTTCGCGCTGGCATACCCAAAATCTTACGTGCTTCATCCGGCGTTGCAACCGCACGATCATGTTCACGACTGATGCGTGCCACACGCTCTACTAATTGTGCATTACTGCTGGCGAGTTCACCTTTGCGGTAGTACACATTGTCTTCAAAGCCAACGCGCACATGACCACCGAGAATAATCGCCATCGTCGCCAATGGCAGTTGTGCTGCACCGATACCAGCGACTGTCCAACTTGCATCGGCTGGCAACTGAGAACGCATATACATCAATGCCTCTGGTGTACCAGCCATTGCACCAGGAATGCCGAGTACGAAATCGACGTGCAATGGCGCGGTTATTAGGCCTTTTTTCAGCCAACGATTCACGGTGGTGATCATGCCTGTGTCGAATACTTCGTACTCAATTTTAACGCCCAAGTCTTTCATGGTCGTCGCGAAGATATCCATGTCGTCAGGGTGATTCATGAAGACATCGTTACCGAAATTAACCGAGCCCATAGACAGGGTTGCCATTTCTGGTTTCAGCGTGACTGGTGCGAGGCGTTCCTGTGCGGTCATACCGACTGCACCACCAGTTGAAACCTGTACTATCACATCGCAACGCTCGCGGACTTTGGTGATGATCTGGCGATAGACTTCTTTGTCTTGGGTCGGTGTGCCGTCGTCATAACGCCCATGTACGTGGACGATGGATGCGCCTGCTTTGGCACACTCAAAGGCGGCATCGGCGATTTCGTCTGGGGTGATGGGGAGATTGGGTTGTTGTTCGCGGGTGACTTCTGCGCCTGTTAGGGCGGCTGTGATGATGAGTTTTTCCATTTTTTGCCTCGTTTTTTGCGCGATGTTACGCTGACTAATTCTTATTGTTTGAAATGTTTTTTATTTTCTTTTCTACTTCAATTCTCATACTAATCAATTTACTCATTTGTAGGGCGGGTGCAACCCGCGTTGTTTTTTCTTTTGTACTTCGTTTTCGCGTTCGCGTTTGCTCGTCGTTCACAGGTCGGGTGTGGCCCGACAGCCAATTACCTTTTTTGCTTCGCCAAAAAAGGTAATCCAAAAAAGGCGACCGTAGACTCGCCCCTACGGGGTGCTTACGCTTCGCTTCAGCATAATTTGTGCATCACAAAAAATGGGAAAGTGTTAAAACTCGCCTGCGGCTCAGACAACAACACTTTCTTATCCATTTTCTGTGACGCACAAATTACATCGTCTCAAACGGGGGTAGGTCAAAAACAACGACCTACAACTGCTAGAAGTAAAATAATTAGCCGTCGACGCTGATTGTTTTGGTGTTGCTTTTGAAGTTGTTTTTGACTTTGACTTTGACTTTGACTTTGACTTTCACCCACTTCTGACACTGCCAATTGTGCAGGACAGAAAATGGATAAAGAAAGCCTTGCTGTTTGAGCCGAAGGCGAGTTTCAAGGCTTTCCCATTTTTTGTCCTGCACAATTGGGAAGCCGAAGGCCAGTGGCAGCGTGGTCGCCTTTCTTTGCTTACTTTCTTTGGCGAAGCAAAGAAAGTGAGTAGCTGTCGGTCTACCACCGACCTGTGAAAGTTGAGATTGTTTGCAAACGAAAATTTGAGTAAAAATAGGTAATTTGATCACGAATGAAATTGACTACTTCCATGTAAAAAAAACTGTTCGCACTTCTGCGCTGAGATTTTTTCTCGAATCAAATTACCGTGACGATATTTTCGACGTTTTAGCGGCGCGGGTTCTACCCGCCCTACATGGCTGACCGAAGAAACACAAGCTTCAATTCCAAAATTTCCAC
>JAYVHZ010000146.1:0-8862 GCA_043770645.1 Undibacterium sp.
AAGACAAAAAATGGGAAAGCCTTGAAACTCGCTTCGCTCAGACAACAAGGCTTTCTTTATCCATTTTCTGTCCTGCACAATTGGCAGTGTCAGAAGTGGAACGGCGTTAAAGTCAAAAGCAACAGCAACAGCAACAGCAACAGCAACAGCAACAGCAACACCAAAACCAAAACCAAAACCAAAACCAAAACCAAAACCAAAACAAGCAGTACCGACGGCATTCAATTTTCTAATAGCAGTTGTCGGTCGTTGTTTTTGAATTTGCTTTTGACTTACCCCCGTTTGAGACGATGTAATTTGTGCTTGGCAGAAAATGGGATCAGGGTTGCGAATGTTTGAGCGAAGCGAGTTTTCGCAACACCCCATTTTTTGACATGCACAAATTATGCTGAAGCGTAGCGTAAGCACCCCGCAGGGGCGAGTCTACGGTCGCCTTTTTTGGATTACCTTTTTTGGCGAAGCAAAAAAGGTAATTGGCTGTCGGGCCACACCCGACCTGTGAACGTCAAGCTAGTGTGAATGTAATTTTTCGAATAAATGGAAATCAATCTGAAACGAGAGCAAATCTTCCAATTTCACCTTCTTGCAAACGCCCTCATCCCCAACCCTTCTCCCGCTTGCGGGAGAAGGGAGTATGCATGTTTGGCTATTGAATCTACTTTTTCGACAAAACAAAACCAAAAAATACAAACCCTATGTCGGCATCGCCTCAAGTCGCCCAGAACTGATCCCCCATACTTTGCCACTCACCAAAATCTCAGCATTAGCATTTTGCGCCACCGTCAAAATGCTCGGTCGATTGCGAAACCGTCCTTGTTGTATGTGGACGACTTGATCTGGCGCGGCTAAGCCATGTGCATACAGATACGCGGCTGCTGGACCGGCTGCGCTGCCGGTCGCTATGTCTTCGACTTTTCCGGCATTGTCCCAAGTGCGTATCTCACCTTGTTGGACGTCGAAGATGAAGACGAATTTGGCTTTAACTTTAGCCAGTTCTTGTTCCAGATCTTTTCCTTGAAATACGACTTTATCAATCGCGCTACTGTGAGTCGGTAGGATCAAATAATCTAAGCCTGTCGAGATCACTTGGGGTGGTAGTTCGGAGATTAAATCGCTTTGCTGCAAGCCTAGTTTTTGCAATATGCTGTCGACATCGGCATGTTTCAGTGGTGCTTGCAAATTGGCTTTTCCCTGATTCATCTGACACACGAAGTGATCGCCATGATGCTCACTCATGACAGCAATTTCACGCTCGTTGACAGTGATCGTCCATGCACAATGCGTCTGATCCTTAGCGTGCGTACGATGCAAGATAGCGGTAGCGCCCAAGATGGGATGGCCTGCGAAAGGGAGTTCTTCTTCTACGGTAAAAATTCTGGCGTGTGCGCGATAGCCCTTCTCTGTCTGAATCTGCGAGAGAAAGATTGATTCGAACTGTTGCATTTCTTGGGTTAAGGTCTGCATGAAATCGGCAGACCAATGTTCGCAGTTCATAAAAACCGCCAAGCCATTCCCGCTGTAAGGATTTTCGGCGAAGACGTCAACGTGGAAATAATTAGGATTGAGCATGTTGGTTGGTTTCCTTAACTGAGTCTGGCAAAGGCGCGCAAAGTAGAGAGAGTGCCCAAGACAAGCGAGGGCACACATCGATTACAAATCAGTCGTTCAAACTAGCGATCGCAGCTAATAAAACCGTATCTTTGCCAGCATGGAAATCGACAACGCTTGGGCGTACTTCTTGATGTGGTTTTACTCCAACGCCAACAAATCTTTTGCCGTCAGGGTAGCTGTCAAGTTTGGTGCAGACACGTGCTGATCCCCCGCCAGGTAAATCAAAAAACAGCGGTTGACCCGTGCTGCCACCAGTCGCCTCGCCGATAATTTTTCCTCTTTGCATGAGATCAAATGCGACCGCAAAATCTTCGGCTGCCGAGTAGGTTCTTGCTGAAGTTAGCACCGCCACTTTGCCTGTAAACTGGCGCTGTGGATCAGCTTGTTCTAGCGAATCCGGGAAGCGATGTAAGGATTCAGGATTGCCCCAAGCGCGCAGGCTGGGCTTGTAATCGCGCGTTGCAGCGGCACTGGTGGCAAAACTTTTGTTGACTAGTGTGCTGAGAATTTTGAAGCCCACACTGCCATTGCCGCCACCATTGTCGCGTACATCAAAAATGATCGCCTTTGCTTTGCTGATTTCCGGGAAGGCTTTGAGATACTCATTTGCTGCGGTGTCATCGTCAAAACTGTTGAGGGCGACGTA
Organism: Undibacterium sp.; assembly: GCA_043770645.1. GTDB lineage: Bacteria > Pseudomonadota > Gammaproteobacteria > Burkholderiales > Burkholderiaceae_D > Undibacterium. Next base: position 2,258 of record JAYVHZ010000146.1, read on the forward strand.
GGCGATACCTCCTGGAAGCATACGCCATGAGAACGCGGGCAAGCCGGGTAAGGCTTTATTGCGCTCTTTAAAGCTAACGCGATCGACCTTGATTTGATGCAGCTTTCCTTGCAGATCGCGAACTTCTAACAGTGGTCTTTCCTTATTCGATCCCATCAAAAATTCATAAGTGTAAACGCGGGTTTCTAGATCTTGCGGTGTCGATGCGCTGGCATATGGCGCAAGCTCGCGGCGCGCATAGTCATGCACATCACGCTGATTGACTTTGAGAATTTCTACACCGGGCACGACGCCTTGTTTGATCAATGTTTGATCACTCACTTCGGTAATAAATACACGACCTTCGATCAGACGAGTGCGGAATTTGGCGACCGTAAAATCAGATTGGTAAAGCTCTTTTGGTGCATAGACATTGGTGTGTCCATCTTTGAGTAGCGCGCACATTTCCATCAGCAATTTGTAGTACTCGAGTGTGCTTTTCGAGGCGCGGACTTTGCCTAAATAAGTTTGATAAAGGGCATCCCAATCAAGTTCGCGCAGGGTGTTGGTATAAATGAAATTGTATTTCACTTCGGACCAAAATTTCGATAAACCTGCGATTTTTTCATTCTCGCTGAGGTTGGTCTTGAATGGCGTTTTCCATGATGGAGAACTCCATAAGCGAGCTGAAAACTCAACACGTTTTTGCATGGCATTTAGGGTCTTTGCCCAACGCGCATCTTGACGCAAGCTGCTTAAATCACTGTCTTGTCGAGTATGTTCGACATCAAGAAAATTTCCCTCGATGGCACGATGAAGCCAAGTAAATGCGAGATCGATGTTGCCACTTAAGGCGTGCGCGCAGGCGGCATTGTAGGCGTGACTGCCGACTAGAGGTGCGACTGTGGCAAGCTGTTCAAATAGCTTGGCGGCGCTTGAATACTGTTTTTGTGCTAAGGCTGTTGTCGCGTTTTTTTCTAACTGTGCCAGATCATTGTCGGCGCTCGGCGAAGCCGAGATCGTTTGTGCATAACTCGTCGTTGTAAGTAAAGGGCTCAAGCAGAACATGCTGCAAATTGCGCTGACAATGAAGGTTTTACGAAACACTTGCATAAGTGTGATCCTTGTTTGGGTTAATAGACGGATTAAGCAGGCTGGAGTGTAAACATATCGTGCAAGTTAGCAAAGTAGAAAAGTTACATTCCAAGTAATTTACATGCATGAATACGATTGCAGAATTTAGCAATGCAATTTCAGTTAGTTTTGCCAAATTTTCGATTATCATGCGGGCTATTACTTTGTTATTTATTTTGATCTGGATCGTTTTATGAAACTTGCTTCTTCTTTATTGCTGGCACTGTCTAGCATATTGACCACTTCTGTATTTGCGCAGAGTACCGCAACCGTGGTTACTCAGCCTACGACCTCTGCTCCTAATGCGCCATTGAGCACCACATCAGCTCCTTTACATATCACTAAACTTGGCATTACGGATACGGTGGAGGGTACTGGCGACGCGGTGGTCAATGGTAGTCAGGTGGAGGTACATTACACTGGCTGGCTGTATAACCATAAAGCTTGGAATTTAAAGGGAGCGCAATTTGATACTTCGCGTGAAAGTGGTACGCCTTTGCCAGTGACGGTGGGTGCGAGACAAGTGATTCGTGGTTGGGATATGGGTTTATTGGGAATGAAAGTCGGTGGCAAACGCACATTGATGATTCCTGCTTACTTAGCTTATAGCACGCAAGGTTCGGGCAATATCCCGCCAAACACGCATTTGGTTTTTGAAGTTGAACTCGTATCGCTCAAAAAATAAGTAAGACGATGGCACGCAGTTTACAAGGTAAAACTTTAGAAGCGATTTTGACCGAGTTGGTTGAGGTCTATGGCTGGGATGGCTTGGCGCAACGGATCGCGATCCAATGTTTTGTCAACGATCCCAGCATCAAGTCGAGTTTGAAATTTTTGCGAAAAGCCGCATGGGCAAGAGCTAAAGTTGAATTACTGTTTACCAGTTTGCCATAGTGTCAATAAGACTAAAAAATGCTTGTGCTGATAATGGTAAATTGACAGTCTATGCACCATCACCCATACTCCTAGTACCACTTTCATTGCAGTTAATAAGGATATTTGTATGACACTTCGTATCATCGCCACTGGTGGCACATTTGATAAACATTATGATGAATTGGCAGGTAAGCTGACTTTTCACGAGAGTCATTTGCCAGAGGTATTGAAGCGCGCGCGTTTGACCGTACCGGTAGAGTTAGAAGTGCGTCCCTTGATTGATTCTTTGGATATGGTTGATCAAGATCGTAAAGAAATTTTAGAGTCTTGCGAAAAATCCCTAGAAAAAGCGATTGTAATCATTCACGGTACCGACACCATGCGTGAAACCGCCCATGTTTTAGGCGCCGCCAAGCTCGATAAAGTCATTATATTTACTGGTGCGATGATTCCTTATGGTGTGACCAATTCCGATGCATTTTTTAATCTTGGTTTCGCTTGCGCCGCTGCGCAGTTAATGCCAGCTGGCGTGTATGTTGCCATGAATGGTCAGGTTTTTCCTTGGGATAATGTTAAAAAAGATCGCAGTGTTGGAGTTTTTGTTCCTAACTAATTTTTCAAATTTCTCTCGAAGCCGATGATGAAACGCCTACTCGCCATTGTTCTCTGCTGCAGCTTGTTTGTGTTCGCTGGCTGTCAAAAAAATGTACAAGTGCGTTTCGATTCGGTGGTTTTCTTTCAATCTGATGAAGTTCTGCAAAAGAAAAAGATTAATCTGGATCAGTTAGCGCAATACACCAGGACCTTACAGACCCAAGTCGCCAAGGTGATGCAAAAGGGACAGACAACGCCCGGTAATGGTTACATCGTGGTGGCGGTGCGCTCTGATCAGGAAGTCGCAGTATGGCTGGATATGGAACCAGTTCTACACGAATACTATGATTACGAAATCATCGAGGCAATAAAAAAAATGCGTCCATTTGATGTCGATACGGGCATCGTCGTGTTTGGCATCAAGATGGCGATTGACACCCCTAAGCACACCACTAAAGCGATTCCAGAACCCAAAGACTGGATTGAGGCCAAGAAGAAAGTTGGCGACCCGAATGATGTGGAGCAAGTCGTGCTCTCGATTTGGCCTGAAGAATAACTCGCTGCTAAAATCGTTCCCCCTTACGTATGAGCATTCAAAAAGTTTTATATCTGGGCTATGTCTGGCCAGAGCCAAATTCGTCTGCCGCAGGCAGTCGTACCATGGAATTTTTGCGCTTGTTTCGTCAGCAAAACTGGCAAGTCATATTCGCTTCGGTCGCTGCTTTATCTCCGCATCGTGCTGATCTGTCGGCTTTGCAAATTGAAGAAAAACAATTAACACTCAATTGCGATAGTTTCGATGAATTTGTACGCGACTATCAACCTGATCTGGTGGTATTTGATCGCTTCTTTACCGAAGAACAATTTGCTTGGCGGGTCGAGCGTCAAGTGCCAAACGCATTTCGAGTCTTAGATACCTGCGACTTGCATAGCTTGCGCGAGGCGCGTCAGCAAATCTTGAAGCAGAGATTGCAGGCTTGCCACAACGAGCGTGAGCGGCATTTGGTGTTGCAGCCAGAAAGTGATTCTTCAGCTTTGGTACAACAAATCGCGCAAAGTGATCTTGCGCAACGTGAAATTGCCGCGATTTATCGTTGTGATCTGAGTCTGATGATCTCGCGTTTCGAGACAGAATTATTGCGTGATGCCTTCGCTTTGCCTGCTTACTTATTAAGTGAAAACAATTTGATGCTGACGTCTGTGGCAGAAGTTTCACCTGATTTTCAGCATCGACAAGGCTTTGTTAGCATAGGCAATTTCCGACATGCACCGAATTGGGATGCGGTTCTGTATTTGAAGCAAGCGGTGTGGCCACGTCTGCGCGCCAAGATGCCAGACGCGCAAATACAGGTCTATGGTTCCTACCCGCCACCAAAGGCAATCGCACTGCATCAGCCCGAACAGGGCTTTCATGTGCGTGGCTGGGCTGAAGATGCACAACAAGTGATGTCGGCGGCACGTGTGTGTTTGGCGCCTTTGCGGTTTGGTGCCGGCATCAAAGGTAAATTGGCTGATGCGATGTCATGTGGTACGCCCAGTGTCACCACCAGCATCGGTGCCGAGTCTATGCACGGCGACTTAGCTTGGGGTGGTGTGATTGCGGATCGCTTGGATGATTTCGTTGATGCTGCGATTATCTTGGCGACCGACGAAACGCAGTGGCAATTGGCACAGCAGCGCGGGCAGCAGATTTTGCAGCAGCATTTTGATCACGAATCGGCCGAGCGGGATTTTATTGCAGCGATCTTACAGGCTAGTGAACAACAAGCCGCGCGACGCTTACAAAATTTTACCGGTGCCATGTTAAGGCATCACAGTATGAAAAGTACGCAGTATATGTCGCAGTGGATACAACTAAAAAATCAGGGCGCTACGCAAACTACAACATGAATTTATTCATCGGGATCTGGTGGTGTTAATAAAAACTGATGATCGCTAGAATCTCCCGCCAACAAGGCATCTAAGCCTTCGATAGGAATCGGTTTCGAGTACAAATAGCCTTGGAAAGTTAGGCAATTGTGTTCAATCAAGAAGCGCCTTTGGGCGACCGTCTCGACCCCTTCGGCAATCACATCTAGGCCCAAATTTATGCCCAGTGAAATAATCGCCCGTACGATGGTCGCATCGTTTTCATCATCATTTAAATCACGCACAAAAGACTGATCGATTTTCAATTGATTCAATGGCAGTTTTTGCAGATAGGCTAGTGAAGAATAACCCGTGCCAAAATCATCCATAGAAAAAGCAATACCGAGCTTTTTCAATTGCTGCATTTTCTCAGTAGTCGCATCGACGTTGTCGAGAATCGTACTTTCGGTCAGCTCGATTTTCAAACGGCTAGGATTGATGTTGTGTAAGCGGACGATTTCGGTCACGGTTTCGACAAAATTACTTTGCTGGAATTGCTTGGCACTGACATTGACCGCCAAGCTTAAATGGGCGGTCCTGGGGTTTCTGCCCCATTTTTTCAATTGATTACATGCGGTTTCTAATACCCAAGTACCGATAGGAATAATTAAACCAGTTTGTTCCGCCACTGGAATGAATTCTAGTGGCGAGATAAAGCCGCGATCAGGATGTATCCAACGTAATAAGGCTTCAGCACCAATCACATGGCCGTCAGCATCAACTTGAATTTGGTAATACAACTGGAATTGCTCTAAAGCTAGTGCTACCCGCAGATTTGATTCCAACATCATCTTCACTACCAGCACTGCTTGCATCGCTGGGTCAAAGAAACGCACCGCATTCCGACCCGAAGTTTTGGCTTCATACATCGCGGTGTCGGCGCGCTTAAATAAATCTTTGACCGTCACGTCACCACCCTGAAACAAGCAAACGCCGATACTGCCTGCCCCGTGATGAATAAAATCGGTAATTTGATAAGGCTCATTGAGTAACAAACGAATTTTCTCAGCAATACGGTCAGCCTGTACCGCTGCCTCGTCGCGGTTATCACTTAATGCTTGTAGCACCACCACAAACTCATCACCACCTAAGCGCGCCACAGTATCGCTTTCGCGTACGCAAGTTTGCAAGCGCTGCGCTGCTTCTATCAATAACAAGTCACCAGCATCATGGCCACGCGTATCGTTCAGGGTTTTAAAATTATCCAAATCGATGAACAGAATCGCGCTATGGGCATCATCGCGCTGATTCATCGCGATTAAATGCTGCAATCTATCCATCAATAAACGGCGGTTTGGTAAATGCGTCAGTGGATCATAGAAAGCTAGATTCAGAATTTCATCTTCGTAACCCTTGTGGCGACTAATATCAGTGAACGAACCGATGTAATGCGTGGTCATGCCACTGTCATTGGTAATCGCTGTCAGCGTGATCAACTGCGGGTAAACTTCACCAGTTTTCTTCTCCGCCCATAATTCACCCTGCCAAAATCGATGTTGATCTAATGCCGTGTAGATGCCGTGATAGAACATCTCATCTTGTTGTTGGCTCAGGTATCGGGGCAGAGGGTGGCCGATCAATTCATGCGCATCAAAACCTGTGGTGCGCGAATAAGCTTGATTAATGCGTAAGATAGTCCAATGCTTATCTGTGACGAAGATTCCTTCTTGTGATTCAAAGGTAATCGCCGCGACCCGCAAGTCCTGTTCTGCCGCTTTTCTATCAGTAATGTCGCTGATGAAGCAATGCCATAAGGTACTCGCTTCTTCTGGCTCTAATTCTGGCAAGGCATCTAGATACAGCCATCGTACTGTGCCGTCTAAGCGATGATGCCGAAATTCCATCTGATAAGGGCTTAAATGCTTGGTGGCATATTCGTGATTTTCTAGAAAGGCTTTTTTATCCGCCGTGTCGATACGTTTCACTAGCGTTGACGCATTACTACGTATATCTTTGACACTGATTTCAAACATGGTTTCGATCGCGTCGCTGGCGTACAACACGGCGGTACTACGATCACGACGAATCCGATATTGCATCACCACGCCGGGCAAACGTGAAGCGACTTTGTTAATTCTTTCAAAAGCATCGCGCAATTCATTGGTGGCAGCGAC
>JAYVHZ010000147.1:0-5201 GCA_043770645.1 Undibacterium sp.
TCGATGCTGACGACTTGAAGTTTCAATATCACGACAATGGACATGGCATGGACAAAGAAGCTCTGAGTAAATTATTTGACCCTTTCTACACGACCAAGCGAGGACAAGGTGGGAGTGGGCTAGGAACACACATTGTGTACAATCTGGTGACTGGCTTATTAGGCGGGACGATCAAGGCTCAATCAACACCAGGCCAAGGACTCACTTATCAATTGCGATTTCCGCTTAATGCTGGCAACAAGCTCTTGGCAAAATCGAGTTAACTTCATCGACGTCAATCGGGAAAGCGCTGATTAATATCAACGGCCTTATCCACATTTTGAATCAGAATATCGACAAACTGGGGATCAAGATGACTGCCACTTACGCTCTTTAGATGTTCGATCACTTGTTCAACAGGCCAGGCTAATTTATATACCCGGGCATGCATCAGTGCATCGAAGACATCTGCCACCGAAACAATGCGGGCATATACATGAATCTCGGTGCCGGCTAATCCTTGCGGATAACCAGAGCCATCAAATTTCTCATGATGCTGGTGCGCAATAATAGAAGCTGCACGTAAAATTGGGCGATGTGAACCATCCAAAATCGACATCCCCACTTCTGGGTGCATTTTCATAATGTCCCACTCGCCCTGATCCAATTTTCCAGGTTTGAGCAAAACGGCATCTGGCGTCGCAATCTTACCAATGTCGTGCATCGGTGCAGCCTGTTTCAATATCGCTGCTTCGTCTGTATCCATGCCCGAAGCGATGGCAATCAAAAAACAAACTTCCGCCATACGACGCACGTGATTCCCCGCCTCAGAAGAGCGCGATTCGACCACATCGCCGAGGCGCATAATGAGTTCGCCCTGGGTATCACTAATCTCTTGATTGAGCAAAATATTGTCAAAAGCAATCGCCACACCGGACGAAAAAACCTCCAATAACTTCGCATCAATTTCACTGACGCTTTCCACGCCTTTCAACACTAACAGCGAAGCCTTGCCACTTTCATTCGGAAAGTAACCAACATAAGTATCACCGAACAAATGCGATATACGGTTGACGGTGACTTCCTGTAAATGTTGGAGTAATTCTTGATTAAACAACTGCTCGTCATCATCAAAATTACCGATCTTCGCCAAGACTTCATAGGACTTTTCGCCTGAAACACCACTGACTCCACGCAAACGCAAAAGCATACTCTTTTCCAACCGCAACAGAGCGACAACCTGCTGCAATAAACCATTGGCAAAGTCATGCATATTTCGCTGCTGATAAATGTGCGCTGAGGCTTCAATCACCCGCTCCAAGCCTTCTCGGTAGGTCACTTGAAAGCGACGCGCTTCTTCAACCGTATAGATGTCACGGTAGGCACGCAAAGCGGCAAATGTCGTCGTAAATAACTTAGTGCGATCCAGCTCCGTTTTTTCTTTATAGTCATTGATATCGTAATCAACAATCACACTCTCTTCAGGTGCCTGACCTGGCTGCCCAGTGCGCAAAACGATGCGGGTAAATTGATTTTTTAAATCTTGACGCATCCATCGCGCCACTTCTAAACCACTATTTTCTGCTTCCATCACCACATCAAGAAACACTAGAGCAATATCAGGTTCGCTGCTTAAAATTGCTTTCGCTTCGGGACCACTATATGCGTCAAAAAATTGCAAACGCCTACCATCCAATTGAAAGCGATGTAGGGTTAACTTGGTGACGTCATGAATATCTGGCTCATCATCAACCAAGAGAATTTTCCATGGTGCTAATTTCGATGATGGATGTGGGGCATTTGGCATAAACTACATTTCCTTTATTCAAAAAAATGAAGCAGAAAATATGGCATGAGTGGTGTGGCAAAAGACTGCAAAGTGTGGTTTGAAGAAAGCCACTGCATTTCAATTCGAGCAAGCTGGATATCTTCCAGACATATTACACCGAAGCAATAAGCATGCGTTAAAAAAATCGGCATTGTAAAAATTCTCAGCACAAAGCAGAATTTCTTACACGTTCTAGTACTTCGAACCTCGAACTTCGAACTTCGAACCTCGAACTTCGAACTTCGAACTTCGAACTTCGATTCAAAAAATAAACCATTTTGAATTTCTATAGTTGCACCTTCAATTTGCGTAAAGACACGCCCCAGCAAAATAGCGACTTTAGTTCAACACAGTCATTTCGCATCGTGGTATAAAGAGACTTATTGCAATGCACCATCCACATTATGAAAAACGACGCTCCTATTTCTACTGAAAAAACTTCGATACAAGTGATCGAGCGCATGGTCTCATTATTAGATGCGCTGTCTCGCTATCACGATCCTGTTAGTCTTAAAGAACTAGCCAGTGTGACTGGCTTGCATCCGTCTACCGCCCATCGTATTTTGAATGATCTGTGCATTACCCGCTTCGTCGATCGCGCCGATACTGGGACTTATCGCCTCGGCATGAGGTTGCTGGAACTTGGAAATATCGTTAAAAGCCGTCTCGATGTACGTGAAGCAGCATTAGAATTTATGCGCAATTTGCATCGCATTACTAATCAGACTATTAATTTATCTGTACGTCAAGGCGACGAAATTGTCTACATCGATCGTGCCTTTTCCGAGCGCTCGGGGATGCAGGTAGTCCGTGCGATTGGTGGACGAGCACCATTGCATTTGACCTCCACCGGTAAGTTGTTTTTATCAATCGATGAGCCGAAGGCTCTGCGTGCTTACATTACACGCACGGGTCTGGCTGGGCATAATAAAAATTCGATTACCGATGTCGCCAAATTAGAACGTGAACTAGCATCAGTACGCAGCAACGGCTATGCAAGAGATAACGAAGAATTAGAATTAGGTGTGCGCTGCATGGCAGCAGGGATTCATGACGACAGCGGAAAAATGATTGCTGGCTTATCGATTTCTGCACCAGCAGATCGCTTGCAAGAAGCTTGGCTGGGGGATTTAATCAGCACCGCTGAACAGATATCAGCGGCACTCGGTTATGTTCCTAAATTAGCGAAGTAATGCTAATGGTCGAGTTTGGCCCCAATCCGTTCAAGACGCGGCAAGTAATAATTATCATAGTCAAGAGAGAACATTAGACGTTTAACCCGCCCAGTGATTAATTCACGTTTGACCAATCCATAAAAACGCGAATCATTGCTATTGTCGCGATTATCGCCGAGCATCATGTAATGACCTGCTGGCACAGTGACAGGATCAAATGAACGTAGAGCTGAACGCTCTGGCATTACGATAATATTGTGATGCAAATTACCTAGTGATTCTGTGTACATCAACTGCTGATTTGGGTATTCCCGCTTAGGCGTTAAGTAACTCGGATCTGGCTCTTCGATTTGCGCATAGTCTGCAGGTTGCCCATTAATAATCAATGCCTGATCGCGCATTTCCACTACATCACCCGGCAAACCTATTACCCGTTTGATTAAACGCAAACCATCCGCAGGTGAAATAAAAGTGACGATGTCGCCGCGTTGCGGTTCACCAACCTGCTTCAAAACTACATCAGTAAACGGAACCTTGATGTCATAGGCAATTCGATTCGCAATCACTCTGTCACCTTCCAACAGATGCGGATACATCGAGCTAGACGGTACCACATACCAATCGGCAAGTGCGCTACGCATCAAAATCATACCAGCGACAAACAATAAAAATGTCTTATTGTCGGCAACCAATTTGCGCAATTTAAAGTTCATGACAGACCTCCCAAAATAGACCATACCTAGCTATGACACACAAAAGCCCCGAAAGTTCGAGGCTTTTGTGCTTACTACTTTTTACTTACGATGAACAGATGCAAATTACTTAGCATGCATCAATGCGACGGTCGTATCCAACATACGGTTGGAGAAACCCCACTCGTTGTCGTACCAGCTAGATACTTTTACCAAACGGCCATTTACTTTCGTCAATGTTTCGTCGTATGTGGAAGATGCCGGGTTGTGGTTGAAGTCAACAGAGACCAAAGGTGCAGTGTTGTAATCCAAAATACCCTTCAATGCGCCTTCAGATGCTTCTTTCAATACTTTGTTGATTTCTTCAACAGTCGTATCGCGCTTAGCGATGAAAGTCAGATCAACAACAGAAACATTGATGGTTGGAACGCGCATTGCGTAGCCATCCAATTTGCCGTTTAATTCTGGCAATACCAAACCAACCGCTGCAGCTGCACCAGTTTTTGTTGGGATCATGCTCATGGTTGCAGAACGCGCACGACGCAAGTCTTCGTGCATCACGTCTGTCAATACTTGATCATTGGTGTAAGCATGGATCGTTGTCATCAAGCCGCTTTCGATACCGATAGCGTCATTCAATGGCTTTGCCAAAGGTGCTAAGCAATTCGTTGTGCAAGAAGCGTTAGAAATAACGGTGTCAGTTGCTTTCAATACGCCGTGGTTCACGCCGTAAACAATCGTTGCATCAACATCTTTACCGCCTGGTGCGGAAATGATGACTTTCTTAGCGCCGCCAGCCAAATGCGCAGAAGCTTTCTCTTTAGTCGTGAAAAAGCCTGTGCATTCCAACACAACGTCGACATTCAACTCACCCCAAGGAATATTCGCAGGATTACGTTCCGCAAATACTTTAATCTTGTCGCCATTGACGATCATCGTGTCGCCTTCGACTGTGACTGTGCCTGGGAACTTACCGTGCGCTGTATCGTAACGTGTCAAATGCGCGTTAGATTCTGCGTTACCCAAATCGTTAATCGCAACGATTTGAATTTCATTTTTAAACTTACCACCTTCGTAATGTGCACGAAGGATGTTACGACCGATACGGCCATAGCCGTTAATTGCGACGCGAATCGTCATGGTTCAATCTCCAAAAAGACAAACAGCAATAAAAAAATAAAACACAAAAAAATCTTAACATTTCGCCGCAGAGGCGCAGAGAACGCAGAGAATTAAATAAAATAACTCTGCGTACTCTGCGCCTCTGCGGTTAAAAGCTTTTCCACTTCAACGACAAATCACTGAAGCGCTTTCGGAAATGGCAAGGCATCCGCCGACGCCATCATCACACTCAAATCATTCCAACCATAACCAACTTCGGTCAGGTCTAATCCATCCCAGCTAAAATCTTGCTCGATGAGGATCTCTCCACCGAGCTCTTCGTAAAAATTACGCGCCTGAGAATTGCACAATAACCCAGATCACGCAACTAGTGCAGCCCATCGCTTTTAAGGACCGGGCCGCTTT
>JAYVHZ010000148.1:0-4122 GCA_043770645.1 Undibacterium sp.
TGTGAACACGGCTTTGGCCAGCGCTGCGAAGACAGTCGAGGCAAGTTATAGCTATCCGTTTATTTCTCACGCCAGTATTGAGCCGCAGAACTGTACAGCTTGGTATAAGCCTGAGGATGGCAGTTTAGAAATGTGGGTGCCAACACAAAACCCAGCGGCGGGTCAGGCTATCGTTACCAATATTTTAAAAATTCCAAAAGAAAAAATCACTTTGCACATGACTCGTAGCGGTGGTGGTTTTGGTCGTCGTCTAAGCGCTGACTATGTGATCGAAGCGGCAGCGATCGCGATGAAGGTCAAAGCCCCAGTGAAGCTAACTTGGTCGCGTGAAGATGATATGCGTCACGATCACTATCGCGCTGGTGGTTTTCACTTCTTGCGTGGTGGCGTTGATGCAAAAGGTAAGCTGAGTGCTTGGCATAATCACTTTGTGACTTTTGCGAATCGTGTGACGCGCGATGGTAAGAGTGTGCTGCAACCTGGCAGTGGTGCTAGTTTGTCCGGTGATGAATTCCCGGGACGTTGGGTGGAAAATTGTTTATTAGAACAAACACCGATGGAAACTGGCATACCAATGGGACCATGGCGCGCACCGGGCAGCAATGTGTTTGCTTGGGTCTTCCATAGTTTTATTGATGAATTAGCGCATGCTGCTAATCGAGATCCGCTTGAATTCCGCTTGGAGATACTGGGCGATAAAGACGTCATGCAAGGCACTGGGGAGCGTGGGCAACCTTACAACGTGACTCGGATGCGTAATGTCCTGAAAATGGTCGCCGAAAAATCAGGCTGGGGGAAACGTAAGTTTTCGCGCGGTCAGGGGCAGGGCATTGCCTTCCACTTTAGTCACCGTGGCTATATCGCGGAGGTTGCGGAGGTCACCGTGTCCAAAGATGGTCAATTAAAAGTGGATCGGGTGGTGGTGGTCACCGATATCGGTTCGCAAATTGTGAATATGAGTGGTGCGGAGAATCAAGTAGAAGGTTCGGTCATTGATGGAATTAGTACCTTGATGTTCCCTGAGCTGGATATTCAACGCGGTCGTATCGTGCAAGGTAACTTTGGTGAGTATGGCTTGTTACGTATGCCAGATTCACCAACGAAGATCGATGTGCATTTCTTGAAGAGTAAGTTCCCTGTGACTGGACTTGGAGAGCCAGCCTTCCCGCCATTGGCACCCGCGGTGTGTAATGCAATTTTCGCAGCAACGGGTAAGCGGGTACGCCAGCTACCTTTGTCGCGAAATGATTTACGCTGGTCATAAAACTTGAACTGCGCAAATAAAAAATCCGACCTTGTTTTAGGTCGGATTTTTTATTTCTAAGATTTGTGTTCCGCTAATGCTTAGTTTGCTTAATCTGCTAGTTTGCTTATTGACGCACGCGTTTTTTTGCACCAGTTGCTTTACTGCTCTTCGCTTTAAATTCTGGTTGACCAGCGGCACCAGCAAAGCCTGATTTAGCAGCTGGTTTGGCAGGTAATCCAACCACGGCTGATTTTTTGACTGTCGGAAAAACGGCTGCAGTCGTTGTTGGTTCTGTAACTTTTGCAACTGCTGCAACTTCTGCAATCTTTTCGGTAGGTTTCACTTTGCGGACCTTTGGTGTTGGTGCTTGGCTGCTGACCTCGGTGACTGTCACTGTCTCGACCGTACTGATGTCTGCTTTTGCCGTGTTAATTTTTCGTTTCGCCCTAATTGGCTTGGGTGCTACTGGTATGTCGACAGTATTGAGATCTTTGATGATGTTGGGTGTTTGAATTTGCTCTTGTTTAGCTTGATCGTCTGCGATTGTCGTACTGATTTCGATCAGGCTTTCCGTCATCATAGGTGAAATCGTCTGACCTAAGGCAATAATTTTTTCTTGGATTTGCTGTTGCAAGGCAAATACGGCGTGTAAATACTGCTGTGCTTGTGCCGCGCAGGCGTGTGCTTGGCTAGCGGCGCGAGTAAATAATTCTTGAGGATCTTTTAATTGAGTCAAATCAACGCAAAACAGATTCCAACTTTCCCAGCTGGTTTGTAAGGTCTGTGCCTGTAGCTCGGAGGCACGATCAAATTCTTCACTAAGCGACTGCGTCAGTTGTTGGTAGGCGGATAATTGCTGTTCTAATTCTGGCAATGGTTTGCTACTGAGCTGCTGTGAGACGAAAATCATGTTTCCTCCTGCGCGGTTGATTGATGGTTTTGCTGATGCGAATTGCGTCATTGTGGATATTTATGCGGCATTGCAGCAACTCTCGAATTGTAAGCCGATAACAAGTAAATGGCGAGTCTTATGCTTGATTTTTGCTGCTTCGCGATATTTGAAATTAATAATGCTGATTTGCGCCAAATACGCAGGTATTTGCCAGTAAAATGATCGTTGGTCAAAACAGCTTGGATGCTTAGAATATGCAAGAACAACAAATGAATTTACAACATCTGCGTGAACAATTGCGTCGTTTTACTTCTGAGCGGGATTGGCAGCAATTTCACACACCGAAAAATCTGGCGACTGCTTTGTCAGTGGAAGCGGCTGAATTGTTGGAACCGTTTCAATGGCTAAAAACGGGTGAGGTTAGCGAGCTCACCCCTGAATCGTTGGCTGCGGTTCGTTATGAAATGGCGGATGTTTTGAATTATCTGATTATGTTGGCAGACAGTCTGGAAGTTGATTTACTCGCCGCTGCATATGAGAAAATTCAACTGAATGCGCAAAAGTATCCAGTCGATGCTGCTCGTGGTAATGCGCAAAAGTACACGCAGTTATAGAAAAAATAATTTCCACTATGAATCATATTCAAGTCATCAATCAAGCAATGTTACAAGCACTGTCAGCCGAGGCGAAAGCTAGTCTTCGCTTACGCAAAAATCTGAATTTCCATACGAGCAATGAGTCGCATTGCCATCGCTTATTAAATGCGCTTGAGCTCGGTACTTACGTGCAACCACATTGCCATTTGTCTGCTGAGAAAGACGAAACTTTGGTGGTGGTTAGCGGCAAAATTGGTGTGTTGATTTTTGATGCTGAGGGTGCTGTCCTCCAAAATTTGGTATTGGCCGCTGGTAGTGAAAACTTTGGCATTCATATCCCTGTGGGATGTTTTCACAGCATGGTCGCACTTGCGCCAGACTCGGTATTTTTTGAGGCGAAAGCCGGCCCGTACGTGGCAATCACCGAGCAAGAGCGTGCAACTTGGGCACCTGCAGAGAATGATCCTGCAGCGTTGGCTTATTTGCAGCAGATGCTAGAGCATTTCGAGGAATTAATCTAGACGGGTTTTAGCGATAAATTCGCTGTGAGGATATTCATCAACACGCATGGCAAAGCCCTTGTCACTGAGCCATTCGCAAGCTTGTTCTAAAGTTGAAAAATAGGCGACCTTGTCCTCACCAAATTCGCCAGTTTGCGCTTGATGAATCCTTTTCTTTAATTCGCTGGGAAGTACAATTGCCAACGCCTGGCAGTTGTGCGCGAAAGCCCATTCACGCATACCTGGAAAAAGTTGCAGGCTGCTGGCGCCTGACATCTCCCAATTTTCTGCATTGGTCAGTCCAACCCAAGGAGCTTGGGTCGGTGCTTTTTCTTGCGTCTCTTTGAACACTGCCATCGTACCTTGCGCATTAAAAACGCCCGCAGTGCTCCGGATTAGGATTTGACGGATGACACTAATTTTCCATTCACCATGTATGTTTGACATAAGCCTTAGATCGCTTGTGGGACATTCCAATTGACGCAAACTAATTATATAGGCTTCTGTTATGGGAACTGACTTTGTTATGACACAGGGTAGTAACAATCTTGTCAGTCACCTTGAATATCGACAGTCAGAAGAACACTACACGATTCCAATCCAGTAGTTGAGTAATATTCCGCTGTGAGAACTGAATAGGTTTTATCAACCTGTGATTGCGGATTGCTTTTCAAGTGGCTTAGTTCATTATTTTTTAATTAATGAAAAAGTATAGCCGGCTAGTACTCGCTGGTGTACTCAAAGCCACCTCAAAGAACTCGCTGAGGATTTAAGAATGTCTTGACTAGACTTCGCTCCATGTTGTGCACGGCGATCAATAGCGGTGCATACATTGAACCAAGGTTCATTTCCATTCTTAATTTAGAGGTCTATATGTTGAAGAAAAAT
>JAYVHZ010000149.1:0-18887 GCA_043770645.1 Undibacterium sp.
TTAATGGGCTATCTAAAAATTCACTCTCTCGCCTCGCCTTTATGCGTTTCTTGGGATTGCAAATGGGGCGCAAAGTACCCGATGAAAAGACCACTTGCTTATTTTCTGAACGCTTGAAGGAAGCGAAATTAGTAGTGTAAGTAGAGAGGAAAATGAGAGGCGAAAAGTACGTCAAACGCACTTAAGTTGTTCAAACAGCTGAAATATTTCGTTCCTATTCAGATCACTATGAAATGGATACTTTTGAAGTCAAAAACGATGATGAACCATCATACCGGCCGATACCAAACTGGATGCCGCGCATTAACAAGGCGAGTGCGGCATGATGACCGTCACGAGCGTTTTTGGTTCGTTGTCATAGGGGGCTGAACAGTAACAATATTTCAATTGAAAAACTAAGCGCCGCGTTATGCGGAAATTGTTTGACCTAAACTGTATTTATAGTAGTGACCAATATTCAGTAAGGACATGGAACTACCACTGAATGACACTTGAATTGTTAGCGGTGCCCTTACTTACTTTTAGCTGTCTTGTTCAAAGACGGATTGGTAAACGTTAGCGTGGTTTCGCGAGACTGGCCAGGTTGCAAGGGTTTGTTGATGGCAGCATTAAATGTCTCTATTGCAGCGCGGTTTTTTGATTCTGCAAAAGCGATACTATCGCGTTGCGCCTGCCGTTGATGAAATGCCTTATTTTCCTGTTGCCAATCGCGCCCTTGTGACGCTTGTGTTGGACTCACTGGCGTGTACGCCATGATGGTTTTATCTTTAGTAGTCGCTTTTGGACAGGAATTTTGTGTATAGGTAATTCTACCCTGCGCATCCGTACATTTTTTTACCTGAGCCTGAGCGACATTACCAGTAGCACACCAGACCAACACTGCCAGAGAGACGAAGCGGATAGCATTCATGATCATAGTCTTTCATTGTGTATTGAGGTGGCGGGTAACGCAAGTAGCGGATTCAATCATATTTCACAAAGCATTCTTTGTAAATTTCAAAATCGCCACAATCGCTAGCATTTATAAAAGTATTTTCTGACTAAATCACAGTCACCCTCATGTCGAAGTCAAGGTGACTGTTAAACCTAGTATGTTGGACGTTGGAACGGGCGCTAATTTAACCCAGAATTTCCATTAGGATTTGAGATGATGGTGGATGCACTTTTCGAGGCAGTTTTTACGTGAATGAGGTGAAAATAGCTAGCTATTTTCAACGAAGAGCGAAAAAAATGACCGAAAATGCGCCGCCAGCGCTCAAATAGCGTCGAAGACGCGCCTAATAGAAAATCTGGGTTCAAGCGGCAAAAAAGCCTATCCCACCATATCCCGCTGCAAGCGACGTGGGATTTCCCAATCGAGTTCCCAGTCGCGTTTTTTCTCTAAAGCATCGATATGTTTGAGTTTTTTGTCTTCGGTAAATTTGCCGGACAAAATTAGTTTTGGCTTGGTCGGCGCCGAAACAAAACCGCGCACTTCCCACAAAGAACGCTTGACAGTCGTGGCTGCCAAAATGCCGTAGTCGGCGCCACAGGTGATACCTTTTTCTGCCACGACAGCTTCGCCAGCTTTGATGTACTTCGCTGCGTAGATTGTGCCTTTAGTCGCGATCCATCGGCCACTATGAATCTCACCATTTAGGCTCGTGATTTGACCGACTGCACGAATAGTTCCCCAAGCGCTGATGTCGCCATGGCTGTGCATGGAGCCGACGCTCAGATTGCCTTGGCAAATCACTTCACCAGCAAACAAGCCTCCATTGACTGCGATATCGGTTTCGCTAAACACTTCGCCTTTGACATTCACATCGCCATCAGCGGTAATGGCAATCGCACTTAAATGACCACCGACGTACTGCACTTCGGCGACATCTAACACATCATCCAATTGCAAATTGCCATGGCAATCGAGGACGTCGCAAGATAAATAACCTAACACTTGTATGTCACCGTAGCCACCAAAAGTTTCGTGGTGGGCATCGCGTTTCAGGATTGCTGGATGAACCAATTTATCTATGTAAGCACTGCCATCTTTCGCTGGCTTAGCTTGATCCAATTCCAATAATCGCCCCATCCACTCGGCATTGCATCCGGTTTTTAATAGGAACTCGACCTCAATATCACCAGCGCAATCAAGTGCTTGACCGACATATAGAGATTGAACCTTGATATCGCCAGTCACAGTTAATTTACCGAGGCAAAAAACTTCTTCGGCTTCTAAATTGCCATCGACCAACAGATCGCCACCGATGATGACCTGGTTAGTAATCTGCATGTCGCCTTGGATATGGGCATCGCCAGTGCTGGCGAATTGTTTGCGTTTGAGTTTTTTCGCCAGGAAAGGCGCTGGTGCGGTAATGGTCATTTTGGCTCGTAGTCTCGGTGAAAAAATCAGGATGGTAGGCAATCTAAGCGGCCAGCTTCTGCTAGCTCGCGGATTAGTCGAATCGTATCAACATCTGCCTCTTCATAAGCAGAACGGCGATAAGCGTTATACATCTCATTCTCTAGATCTTGTTCAGCAGTATACCCATTGTTATACACAAAGCGCACAAACAAAGCATGGGGTGCTGGCTCTTCTATGCTCATTCGTAAAGAGGATTTTGGAATATCTTTTTGCTCGGGTACGTCATATTGTATGTGCTGATGATGTACAAAACTGACCTGATCATTGATACGTAAGTCACCATAGCGTAAGCTGCGCTGCATGGAGAACTCAGTGCGCTCGGTGATACAGCATTCATCAATATAATCGACGAATAACTTTGGTGATTCTGCACGCAGAACCAAGCCGCGCCATAGCTGTTCACGGGTAATGACGGGCATGCTTGGATTGGCTAAATCATTGATTTCAACCAGGTGTTCAAATTTCATCGCGAGTCCTTGTGATTTGTGTCAAGTTTATATCAGCTTTTGATTGGTTTTCTTGAGTTGATTGTTCTGCCAACGCTGCCCAAGCTAAATTTGCCCAGCCAAATAAAAATGCTAAACCACCTAGCGGCGTAATCGCACCGAGCGTTCGGATGCCAGTACTTGCTAATAAATACAAACTGCCACTGAACAGGAAGATACCGAGCAGCATGCTAATCGCACTCCAACGTATCTTTTTCGCGTCCCAGCGCAGCGATAAATTCGCCAGAGCTAGTAAAGCGAGTCCATGCAGCATTTGATATTGAACCGCAGTCTGCCAAACACTTAACATCTCAGCACTAAGATAAGTCTTTAGAGCATGGGCACCGAAGGCACCCGCGGCAATTGCGATCAATAAATTGATCGCTGCATACGCAATTAATTGGCGTTCTTGCATAGGGATTCGTCTGGCGGAAAGGAGTTAACAGAGCAGGCGAAAAAAATGACCGGGCTAGCCGGTCATTCTCTTTACACACTTACACTACACACACAAGCGAGATTTTAACACGCTAATGATTATGCTGCAGATTTTGCTGAAATTTTGTCCGTATCTGATGTAACGAAATCCGCCATTAGCTTTGCTTCTTTCTCTTTAGCTAATTTAAAGTGACGCTCTTTGACATGACCGTAACCGCGAATGTCTTCTGGAATACTCGCAATCGCAACTGCTTTTGATAAATTTTCAACATTTAATTGAGGCAATAATTTGCTAATCAATTGTTTATATTCGATGGGCAAAGCCCGCTCCATGCGGCGCTCTTCGGTGTAACCGAAAACATCCAATGCCGTACCACGCAGTGATTTCAAACCAGCCAATACACCAAACGCTTTCATCATCCACGGACCAAACTGTTGCTTGATCAACTCACCTTTGTCATTCCGCTTAGCCAATAGCGGTGGTGCAAGGTGGAAATTGATTGCGTAGTCACCTTCAAACATGTCCGCGATTTTTTGCTTGAACTTGCCATCGGTGTACAAACGTGCGACTTCATATTCGTCTTTGTACGCCATCAATTTAAACAAATACTTCGCAACGGCTTCGGTCAAACGTAAGCCTTTACCATCAAGCAGTTTGCTTTCTGCGGCTTTGACTTGATTTACAAAGTCGCTGTAGATTTGTGCATACGCGGTGTTTTGGTAATCAGTCAAGAAAGCCACACGTTTCGCAATCGTGTCGTCCAATGTCGGTGCGCGTTTCAATTCAATCACTTGTGCTGGCGTGGTCAAACGCTGCACAGCAGCTAAATCATTTGCCGCAATCCGACCCCAGTTGAAAGCTTGTTTATTGAAGTCGATTTGCACGCCATTCAATTCAATCGCGCGCATCAAAGCGGCTTCGGTCAATGGTACCCAAGCTTTTTGCCAAGAGTAACCGAGCATGAACATATTTGCGGCAATACTGTCACCCATCAAGGCTGTTGCAATCGTGGTTGCATCGACCATATCAACACGGTCTTGACCGCAAGCTTTGCGAATTTCTGCTTCGGCTGAACCGGCTGGGAATTGCCAGTTAGGATTCTTAATAAACGTCGCAGTCGGGCTGCTGCTAGCATTGATCGCACCTTGAGTGCGACCTTCACCCATACGAGAAACCGCATCTTTACCGGCGGTCACGATCAAATCGCAACCGATGACGAGATCAGCCATACCGGTGCCAACGCGGGTCGATTGGATGTCCTCAGCTTTGTCGGCCAAACGTACGTGCGACATCACCGCGCCACCTTTTTGCGCCAAGCCTGTCATGTCCAGCACTGAGCAAGATTTGCCTTGCAAATGTGCAGCCATCGCCATGATCTGACCAATCGTGATCACGCCAGTACCACCAACGCCAGTGACGATCACGCCATACGGTGTTGCCGTGCTTGGCAATACTGGTGCTGGCAAACTGCTGACATCAAATGCGCCACCGGCTTCGACCTTGGTCTTCGCTGGCTTCTTCAATTTACCGCCTTCGACCGTCACAAAACTTGGGCAGAAACCATTCACACAAGAATAATCCTTGTTGCAGGAAGATTGATTGATCTGACGCTTCCGACCGAATTCAGTTTCTAAAGGTTCGACGGATAAGCAATTCGATTGCACGCCACAATCGCCACAGCCTTCGCAGACCGCTTCATTGATCACAGCACGTTTAGCTGGATCAGGGAAACCTGGCTTACCATCTTTGCCAATTTTTTTCCGGCGGCGACGCTTTTCGGAAGCACATGTTTGGTCGTAAATCATCGCGGATACGCCTTTGCATTCACGCAATTCACGTTGAACGGCATCGAGTTCGCTGCGATGGCGGATGGTCACACCCGCTGCCCATGGATAATTCGCTGGATATTTTTCTGGCTCGTCTGTCACGACGATAATCGGTGACACACCTTCTGCTGCGATTTGACGTGAAATCATGCCTGGATCGAGTGGACCGTCAAATTCTTGACCGCCAGTCATCGCGACCGCATCGTTAAACAAAATCTTGTAAGTGATATTCACGTTACCGGATACCGCAGCGCGAATCGCCAACAAACCAGAGTGATAGTAAGTCCCGTCACCTAAGTTCGAGAACACATGCTTCTCGGTGGTGAATGGTGCTGCGCCAACCCATGTCACACCCTCGCCGCCCATGTGGGTGAAAGTCGTTGATTCACGGTCCATCCAAGTCACCATGTAGTGGCAACCGATACCGGCTAAAGCACGGCTACCTTCTGGCACTTTCGTCGATGTATTGTGTGGACAACCTGAGCAGAAATGCGGAATACGATCTTTGTTCGCATCGGGTTTGGACACCGAATTCAAAGCCGCTTCTTTTGCTTCTAAATAGGCGACACGTTCTTTGACTTGTTGTTCAACTGGATGACCAGCGAAGTAACGACTGATACGTGAGGCAATCGCATGCGCGATTTGTGCTGGGCTGAGTTCATAAGTCGCTGGCAATAACCATTCGCCGTGACCGCTGCCCTGAATATTTGTCCATTCGCCAGTATCATCAAACTTACCAACCACGCGCGGACGTGCTGCTTCTTCCCAGTGATAGAGCTCTTCTTTTAACGCGTACTCGAGAATTTGACGCTTCTCTTCGACCACCAAAATTTCTTCTAAGCCGGTCGCAAATTCGCGCACACCGTCGGATTCTAAAGGCCAAGTCAGACCGATCTTGTACAGGCGAATACCGATGTCTTTGGCGACTTGTTCATCAATTCCCAGATCCGCCAAGGCCTGACGTGTGTCGAGGTAAGATTTACCTGCTGTGATAATGCCGATCTTGGCGTTCGGGCTATCCCAGATGATTTGATTGAGTTTGTTTGCACGGGCATAAGCTAAAGCCGCATACCATTTGTAATTGTTCATGCGCGTTTCTTGCGCCAAAATCGGATCTGGTGTGCGGATATGCACACCGTCTGCTGGCATCACGAAATCGGTTGGGATCACAGGCTTGACGCGATCAGGATCAATATCCACCACGCAACCAGATTCGACGATATCGGTCACGCATTTCATCGCTACCCACAAGCCGGTGTAACGTGACATCGCAATACCGTGGAGGCCGTAGTCCAGATATTCTTGTACTGAAGATGGATATAAAACGGGAATGCCGCAAGCCTTCAGAATATGTTCGCTTTGATGTGCGGCCGTCGAGGATTTCGCCGCATGATCATCACCAGCAATCACCAATACACCACCGTGTGGTGAAGTACCGGCTAAGTTCGCATGCTTAAACACGTCGCCGCAACGATCCACGCCTGGGCCTTTGCCATACCAGACACCGAACACACCATCGTATTTTGCACCAGGGAACAGATTCACTTGCTGCGTGCCCCACACCGAAGTTGCCGCTAAGTCTTCATTCACGCCTGGGTGAAATTTAACGTGGTATTTGTCCAGATGCTTTTTTGCCTTAGCCGCCGTCATATCGACCGCGCCAAGTGGCGAACCGCGATAGCCCGTTAAAAAACCAGCGGTATTCAAACCGGCTTTTTCGTCAGCTTGGCGTTGCAGCATGGTCAGACGAATCAAGGCTTGCGTGCCAGTCATAAAAGCACGGCCGCGTTCTAAAGTGTACTTGTCGTCTAAGGAAATACTGGTGTTGATTGCGTTGTTGTCAGATACATCTGCAACTGCGGATTGCTCGTTCTTATTCGGTGAATTCATGCTGCCTCCGGAATTTTTCTAATGTGGCTTGGGTCTGCCTGTGCTCTAAAACGGATGTTGCTAGCTTGTGGCTGCATCATACGCTCAAAGTCAAAAATAGAACCAAAAATGGGTCTAAATTACGAGGCTCGCACAGTACCACGCGACTCTTTCCCTCCCCATGCACAGTCACCAGCAAAAAGACCAGTACAGTATGACTGACAATTTGCTTAAGTGTACTGGTTTCGATAAATTAACAACAAGCAATTTTTTTTGTCGCGGAACTGCACAAGCGGCTTCATCGCAGTGGAAAATCTGCGAGAATACCAAGGTCTGTTCCACACTGCGGCGATAGAAAGACATGATAATGAATTTGACTGGCAACTCTTGGATGATGCGATTGATGCAGCCATGCTTGCAAGCGATGAGCAAGCTTAGTCTGCGTATAAAACTTTTAACGATGTTTGGCAGCGTTTTGCTCATCGGTTTGGTGTTTGGCACAGCGCTATTGAACAAGCAAAATGAGCAGATCATCATCGCCCAAAACGAACTGTATGGCGTGCGTTTTGAACAAACAAACACCGAACTGATTCATCTTTTGCAGCAAATGCGCGCCACCCATCATGCACAAACTGATTCGAGTAAGGATCAACAGCAGCTCAAAACCTTAGTCCAAAAGCGTAACGCGGATCTTGATGATGAAGATCCTTTTGAGTTGCGTGCGCCATGGAAGCCCATTGCCGATGAATTACTCATTCTGACAACAAAGAAAAAATTTGTCTCTTCTGATCTCAAGTCCTTAAATGCCAGCCTAGAGAAGCTACTTATATTTACAGAATTAATAAATGAAAAAAGCGGTTTGTTGTTTGATCCAGAGGCTAATACCTACTTTTTGATGGATCTGAGTTTACAAAAATTGCCGCTGTGGGCAGACCATTTATCGCGCTTGGCCTTTGTCAGTGCGGAGGCCTTTAAGTCTTCCGACACGACGCCTTCGACCATCGCTGAAATGACGTCCTTACGAGATCGTTTGCAGGTGGCGATCGCTAGCAGTAATCGCGTGCATGCAGCCTTGATGCGCGCTGAGGTGGCAGAGATTCCAGCTCAGGCAGCCGCATTGCACGCAAGCGAGCATTTTTTGACGCAACTCCAAAAGAACTATTTTGAGCAGGTGCGGCCTGAAACAGGTGCTGAGTTAGCTAAAAGCGCGAAGCTTGCCTTAACGCAGGTGGTTTTATTCGAAACCCAGTCACAAACTTTATTGAAAAAACTCTTAGAGCAAAGAATAAAACAATTCAATCGCCACGCCTATGTGGTGATTTTCTCCCTATTGGCAACTATGCTGGCCGCCGCCTATCTCTCCATGGGCTTTTATTTGAGTCTCATTCTTGCTGTGAAAAGTTTGGAACATGCGGCCGAAGTGGTGGCTTCGGGTGACTTGACCACGACTGTCAAGATACAAGGCAGCGATGAATTGGCCAAAACAGCAATCGCAATCGACAAAGCGAATTTCAAGCTATCGGCCTTAGTTGCCAATGTCCGCACCAATGCCAGTATGGTGTTGGATCTCGGCAAAGAATTATCCGAAGGGATCAACGACATGGCGGTGCGAACCGAGTTGCAAGCCTCCAGCTTAGTCGATACCGCGCAGAGCATGGAAACGTTGAGTGAAACCGTGCGAACGAATGCGGCGAATGCGAAATCGGTCGATAATTTAGCCTCCAATGTGCGCTTGATTGCTGAATCGAGCAACGACACCATGCGGGCTGCTGTGCAGACCATGCAGGGCATACACACTAGCGCAATGAAGGTACAAGAAATTGTCAGCATGATTGATAAAATCGCTTTTCAGACCGATATTTTGGCCTTGAATGCAGCGGTCGAAGCATCGCATGCCGGCGAACAGGGCAAAGGTTTTGCTGTGGTTGCCAATGAAGTCCGCAATCTGGCGCAACGCTCGGCCGATGCGGCACGTCAAATCCGTCGCTTGATTGATGACTCTGTCAATCGCGTCGAAACCGGCGTTGAGCAAATTTATGAAGTTAACGAAACTTTGTCGGATATTGTTGGCGGCATTCGTAATCTCGCCAAAGACATCAATGCCATCTCGACTGCCTCAACTGAACAAAGTCACAGTTTGACGCATATTTCCGAAGCGATTCGCGAACTCGATTCCATCACTAAGAGTAATAGCGAAATGGCGGAAAATGCCAAATCAGCATCAGCCGGATTAGAAATCAGAGCGGCGCATTTAACCTCGGTGGTGTCCACCTTCAAACTACGTCAAGGTAGTGCCGACGAGGCTCGGACTTTAGTGAAAAAGGCGATTAGCTTATTTAGTATTTACGGTATGGATTTACTGAATCGGGTTACGGAAGACCCAGAGAAAATATATTCAGATCGCGATATGTATGTGTTTGCCTTTGATCGCCAAGGTCAATACCGCGCGTTTGCTGGCAATGCAGCCAAACTTTCAGTGAATTTGTTCCATGTACCTGGTCTTGATGGACGAAAATTGGTTGAAGATGCCTTTTCGCTGCCGGACAAAGGGGGCTGGGTTGATTATGCGATTGAAAATCCTCTACTCAATCGAATTGAACTGAAAATTTCCTATATCGAAAGAATTAGTGACGATATCGTTCTCGGCTGTGGTGTGTATAAGTCGGCGTAGTAAGCTTATAATTGCACCATGAAACTTAAATTTACCAAAATGCATGGTGCTGGCAATGACTTTATTGTGATTGACGCCATCAATCAACATATTGATTTTTCCGAGGCACAATGGCGCACCTTAGCTGACCGTCGTTTTGGGATTGGTGCCGATCAGATCCTCGTGGTTGAATCTGCACCGACGCCCGACGTGGATTTTCGTTATCGTATTTTTAATGCGGATGGTGGCGAGGTCGAGCAATGTGGCAATGGTTCTCGTGCCTTTGTCCGTTTTGTGGTCGATCAAGGATTAACGCAAAAATCAAGTATTCGCGTTCTCACCATGTCTGGTGTCATTGAACCTAGCATTGCCGCTGACGGCAGAATCACCGTGAATATGGGGACTCCCAGTTTTGCGCCAAGCGACTCTAGCTTCGATGCACAAGGTTTAGCGACGCAAACACAGGGAGCTGACAGCTTGTATTTGCTGCCTTTATCTGATCATGTCGTCGAGATTTCCTGCGTCTCGATGGGAAATCCGCATGCCGTACAAATTGTCAGCGATGTTGTTCATCATCCAGTGGCAAGCGAGGGGCCGGTCATCGAACGACATCCACTATTTGCTAAACGAGTTAACGCTGGGTTTATGCAAGTGAATGATGCGCATCATGTGCAATTGAGAGTCTATGAACGCGGTGCAGGTGAAACTTTGGCCTGCGGAACTGGAGCTTGCGCTGCTGCTGTTGCCGGCATCCGGCGTGGTGTGCTGCATAGTCCGGTGGAGGTGGCAATGCGTGGTGGCGATTTACAGATTGCATGGGCAGGCGAAGGCCAGCCAGTATTGTTGAGTGGCCCTGCTGTCACGGTCTTTGAAGGTGAGATTGAGATCTGAAGAAAGATCCACACACTTTTGTTTTAGAACATAATGAATTGAGTTAAAGCACAATGAATAGCAACGACATCGCCGAATATTTGAGTCAACATCCGCATTTTTTTGAAGAACATGCAGAACTGTTAGCCAAGATTAAATTGACTAGTCCGATTATGGGACGCACCATTTCTTTGCAAGAGCGGCAAATGGAAATCGTGCGCGAAAAACTAAAAGTGATGGAATTGCGTCTTTCCGACTTGATGCGGGTCGCGCAGGATAATGATGTCATCACTGATCGTTTTCAGCGCTGGACTCGCGAATTATTATTGGCTCGCAATGACGTCGATCTGCCGTATATTCTGTGCCGCAATTTGCAAGATATCTTTGCCCTACCCTATGCGACTTTACGATTATGGGATGTCGCACCAGATTTTACGCATACTTGGTTTGCAACACCGACTACCGAAGATGTGCAACTCTTCGCGAAAGGTTTAAGAACCCCATTTTGTGGTGCCAACAATGATTTTGAAGCAGCTGCGTGGATAGAGTCGGATCAGGCCATTACATCAATCGCCATGCTACCTTTGCGCCTCAGTATGGAGGATGCCTGTTTTGGTATGTTGGTCTTGGGTTCCCCGGATCCGAATCGTTTCACCAAAGACATGGCAACTGATTTCTTATCCAAAATTGCGGATACGTCGAGTGCCGCATTGCTGTGCATGATCGATGCTTAGCATCTGTATTCATTGCCGATCATGACTAGCGAAACGCAGAATGGCTGGATAGCGACTTATCTCAGCGTCCTGCGTCATCAGCGCCAGTTATCTGAACATTCAATTAGTGCCTACAGTTTAGATTTAAACGAATTACAGCAATTTGCCGGACAAAGAAGCCTGGATAGTTTGAGCTACTTTGATATCCGTAGATTGACTTCACAACTGCACTCGCAGCAACTGAACCCGCGTAGTATCGCCCGCAAATTATCGAGTTGGCGCGGCTTTTATCGTTGGTTGGCAGAGCAGACGGCAATGCCAGCCAATCCGGTTGAAGGCATTAAAGCGCCAAAGAAAACTAAGTCCTTACCAAAAGCTTTAGGAGCAGATGACGCTGTGCATTTAGTCGCCCATCATGGAAGTGATGAGGCTTCACCTTTGGCTAATCGCGCCATGTTCGAATTACTTTATTCGAGTGGCTTGCGGGTATCTGAATTAGTCAGCCTTGATGTGCGTGATTTCAGTGACGCCAGTTATACCAGTCTGGGTTGGGTCGATGCTGCGCAGGCAGAAGTGCATGTGACAGGTAAGGGCAATAAGCAACGTATCGTCCCGGTTGGCAAGCCAGCATTGGTCGCATTGCAAGATTGGTTGGCGATACGCCCCACCTTGCTCAAGCTGGAAAGTCAGGCTCTGTTCTTAAATGAGCGCGGGAACCGCATGTCGGTACGCTCAGTGCAATTACGACTGAAGGCGCATGCGCAGGCGATTGGCATTCCGGCCGATGTGCATCCGCATGTTTTGCGTCATTCGTTTGCTTCCCATGTTTTGCAATCGTCTGGTGATTTGCGCGCAGTACAAGAAATGCTCGGCCACAGTTCCATTGCCGCTACTCAAGTCTATACCGCCTTAGATTTTCAACATTTGGCGCAGGTTTATGATGCAACGCACCCGCGTGCCAAGAAGTAGTTTCTGCTTGTAGCCGCATGACAATTGTCATATAAAACTGGTGGCAATCTGTTCTAAGAATTTCCTCCTCAACCGCGCACAATGACTCCATTATCAATCTACCTTGGAGTTCGTATGATCACCACCACTTTGTTCCGCACGCTAATGTGCACAGCCGTTTTGTTTAGCATTAATTGTTCCGCTTCGACCTTGATTCAAAACGTGCGGGTATTCGATGGTAATAAAATACTCGCAGCGCGGCATGTGTTAATTGATCAGGGTAAAATCGTGGATGCCAATTTTAAAGGCTCGTTGAATCCTCAAATGCGCGTGATCGATGCCACAGGAAAAACCTTATTGCCGGGTTTAATCGATGCGCATGTGCATGCCTTTCAAGATCAGGATTTACCTTTACTCTTTGGCGTGACCACACAAATTGATATGTTCACTAACGTGTCAGCCATGCAGGAAATACAGCAACGTATGGCGCGAGGAAAGAACAAGCAAGCCGCCGATCTGATTGCCGCCGGCACGCTCGCTACCGCGCCGAAAGGACATGGTACCCAATACGGTATGGAGATTGAAACACTGACCTCGGCAGAACAAGCGCAGCCATGGGTTGATAAGCGACTAGCGGAAGGATCGCAGTTTATTAAGATCGTGATGGAAAATGGCGACAAAGATTTTCATGTTAATGCGCTCGATATCAAGGTCGTTAAAGCACTGATACAGGCAACACATGCACGCCAAAAACTCGTCGTCGTTCATATTGGTAATTTTGAAGATGCGCGCGCGGCTTTGGCAGCGGGTGCAGATGGCTTGGTGCATTTGTACACCGCGAGTGAAATTAGTGCGGCGCAGATCAGGGAATTGGTCAAATTAGCGAAAGCCCGAGGTGCATTTGTGATTCCAACTTTCAGTGTATTAGAAAGTGTCGCAGGCATGAAAGCGCAGGATCTATTGGACGACACGCAGCTGACGGCGCTACTGAACAAATCACAGATGGTTCCCCTCAACAGCACCTTTGGTAAACAAACGCATCCAGAAAAGCTCACTGCCGCTAAACAGCTAACAGCGGGATTGCACGCCGCTCGAATTCCAGTATTGGCCGGCACCGATGCTGGCAATACCGGCACCCAGTACGGCATCAGCATGCATCGTGAAATGGCCGTTTTGGTGGATGCTGGTTTAAGTCCAATTGAGGCTCTGCGTTCAGCCACTTCGGTGCCAGCAAAAGCATTTCGGCTGAAAGACCGCGGCATGATTGCGGCAGGTTATAAGGCAGATTTATTGTTAGTCGATGGCGACCCAAGTCAGGATATTCACGCGACGCGTCGTATTGTCGAAGTGTGGAAAGATGGTGAAGCGGTGTCGCCAATGCGCAGCAAAAAAATTCAGGAAGTCGCGCAAGAAAAAGCCAGCAAGCAAGTGCTAGCGGCGTTGCCAGCGGATGGTCGTATCAGTCAATTCAGTGCAGAAAAACTCGCGAGTCCATTTGGCTTTGGTTGGTATCCATCGAATGATGCGCCCATGGGCGGGAAGTCAACTGTACAACTGCAAGTCGCAGAGGCAGAACCAAACGGACAGATTTCTTTGGCAATAAAAGCCTCTATCAAAACCGGCTTTGCCTATCCATGGGCGGGTGTATTGTTTTTTCCGGGTGCGAAACCCATGATGCCCGCCGATCTTAGTCATGCTAATACTTTAAAATTTAGGGTCAAGGGCGACGGTGCGAAGTATCAAGTCGGCTTTACGATGCAAGGTAGTTTTATCCCGTCCAATGTGGCCTTCACCGCGACTTCAGATTGGCAAGAGGTGCGTCTACCATTTAGTCAATTTAAAGGTTTGGATAGTAGTATCGTGACGATGTTAAGCTTTAACGCCGGTCCTGCTGTGGGTGATTATCAGTTCCAAATTGCTGATGTACGTTTGGTCAAAGAGTGATTGCGCTTTATACTTTGATGGCCGTAAAGATTACTTAGTGCAATCATAGGAAAATCATGTCGTTTGTTACATCACTCAGTAAGCTCTGGTCTAGAAACTGGCTACCACCACGCTATGGACAAGCGCCCTATTTCTGGTTGTTGTCTTTTGTTTTTTTTGGCTGGAAATATTTCCATGTCATGCCTACTACCTTGGAGCTAGGACTGATTGCCCTTAGTTTTTGTGCGTTTTTTCCGCTCTATCTGTATAGCTTTTGGGTCGACGGGTGGCGCACTGCACTCTGCATCGCGATCACTTGTGGCTTTGGTTTAGCTTGGGCAAATTACAATTTCGGTGGGTCGACTTTCATTATATTCGCGGCGACAATGTGCTCGCGTTTTCAACGTCACCCACGCGATGCTTACCTAGCGCTGGCTTTGGTTTGGGCCGTCGTCGCCACATATAGCTACGGCATGACCTTATCGCCTACGTTTTGGGTGCCTGCACTGATTTTTAGTATTCCGAGCGCAGTCGGTGCCATCTTTGGCGAAAAGCTGGACAGAGCAAATCATAAGTTGTTTCGTAAGCAGGAAGAAATTGAGCATTTAGCTGCGCTCGCAGAACGAGAACGAATTGCCCGTGACTTGCACGATTTGCTCGGCCACACCTTGTCCGTGATTACGCTAAAAGCGGAATTGGCGCGTAAACTATTTGATCGTGATCAGAGCGCATGTCAAAACGAGATCGCCGATATTGAACAAACCGCACGTCATGCATTGGCTGAAGTGCGTTCTGCGGTGCTCGGTTATCGTGATACTGGATTAGCGCATGAACTGCGTGGCGCAAGAAATACACTTGATTCTGCGAACGTCAAATTTGTCTGTGAGCTCGATGGAAAATTTGATGCAGATTCTAAAATCAAGCCTTTACCAGCAGCAGTAGAAAATGTCATCGCCTTGGCACTGCGCGAGGCGATCACGAATATCATTCGGCATTCGCAAGCGACGGTTTGTCATTGCAAGCTTAAAAGCGATAACGACAATGTCTATTTTCATCTTTCAGATAACGGGTTTGAAGGCATGGAACACATTCCTAAATTAGAAAAGGGAAACGGATTAACTGGTATGAGCGAACGTGTCAGAGCACTTGGCGGACAATTGCAAACAAGCTATAAGCAAGGTGTTGCCATCGACATCGTTCTACCTCTTCAACCAGCGCATCCTTAACATCATGATAAAAATTATTCTTGCAGAAGACCAAGCTTTGGTCTCCGGTGCTTTAGCCGCATTGTTGCGGCTTGAAGGCGATATCGATGTATTGGCGCAGGCGAAAAACGGCAAAGAAGCACTGGATTTGTGTAAAACACTGCAGCCAGATGTGTTGATTACTGATATTGAAATGCCCATCATGACGGGGCTTGAATTGGCAGCAGAAATCGCAGCGTTAAAATCACCATGCAAAGTTATTGTGCTGACGACTTTCGCTCGCTCCGGTTATTTACGCCGCGCAATGGCAAGTGGCGTGCGTGGTTATATGTTGAAAGACGCTCCAGCTGAAGACTTGGCAAAAGCAATACGCACGGTTCATGGCGGCGGTCGGGCGATTGCACCTGAATTAGCGTTGGAGAGTTGGAGTGGACAACAAGACCCATTAAGCGAGCGAGAGCGTCAAGTTTTGCGTTTGGCGGGAACGGGCTCAAGTAGTTCTGAAATCGCCAAGATCATGCATTTGTCCGAAGGTACAGTACGCAATTATTTGTCAGAAGCGATTAGTAAATTAAATGCAAAAAATCGTGTCGAGGCATTTCGTTTGGCGCGTGATGAAGGTTGGTTGTAGATCTAGTTCAACGCTTCTGAATTGAAATAACAGGCAAAAAAAAGCGACGCCATGGCGTCGCTTTTTTCATTCCTGGTACAGAATTACTTCTGTTCCAATTTGCCCATCACACTATTTTTACGTGCGAAAGCGAAGTAGATCACCAGACCAATCACAGCCCAGATCGTGAAGTACTTGATCGTTGGATTCCAACCCAAGCTCACGAACAACAGCGCACAGCCGGCAACTGCCAGAGGACCAACAACCCAGATCAATGGCGTTCTGAATGAACGTGGACGATTTGGTTGAGTGACGCGCAATACCATCACACCGATCGCAACGATGAAGAACGCAAACAAAGTACCTGAGTTAGAAATATCCGCCAACATACTAACTGGGAACATCGCCGCGAACAAAGATACAAATACACCAGTCACAATCGTGACGATATGTGGTGTATGGAAACGCTCATGCACTGCTGTGAATGCTTTTGGCATCAAACCATCGCGTGCCATTGTGAACAGAATACGAGTTTGACCATAAATCATCATCAAAATGACGGATGGCAAAGCGACAATCGCTGCGATACCAACCAAGTCACCAACACGTGGATAACCTAATTCACGCAAGATAAATGCCAATGGTTCTTTGGACTGAGACAATGCGCCATTTGGTTGCGCGCCAACTGCACCAACTGCCGCGTACGCTACTAACAAATAGAACACAGTACAAATAAACAGGGAGCCAATTAAACCGATAGGCAAATTGACATTTGGATTTTTGGTTTCTTCAGCAGCGGTCGATACAGCATCAAAACCAACATAAGCAAAGAAAATAGAGGCAGCAGCACCTAAAACACCGACACCAGATAATGGTGTGCCCCAGCCATTTGGCAACATTGGTTCAAAGTTAGCAGACTGTACTGCAGGCAATGCCAATATTACAAAAGTTGCTAATGCCACGATTTTAACGATAACCAAAACCGAAGTGACTTTCGCGCTCTTCGAAGTACCAATCACCAACAACCAAGTGACTAATAAAGAAATCGCGAAAGCGATTAAGTTAAACGCGCCATGGCTAGTTGTGCCATCAGCCAAAGTGATCGTGTCACCTGGACCCGCAGTCAACGCGATCGGTAAACCGGCACCGATTGAGTGTAAGAAACCGTTCGCATAGCCAGCCCAACCGACCGCAACCGCACCTGCGGCAATCGCGTATTCGAGGATCAAAGACCAGCCAACAATCCAAGCGATCAATTCGCCAAAGACCGCGTAAGAATAAGTATAGGCAGAACCAGCAACGGGGACCATTGACGCAATTTCAGCATAAATCAGTGCTGTCAAAGCACATACAAAACCGGCGATGATAAAACTGTAAATCATGCCTGGTCCTGCTTTATTCGCTGCAACCGAAGTCAAAACGAAAATACCAGTACCGATGATGGCACCAACGCCAAGCATCATCAGGTCAAACCACCCTAATTGGCGTTTGAGACCTTTCTTTTCCGCGGATTCCAGAATCTGGTCCAGCGATTTTACACGATCAAAAAACATAGTGTTTCCTTAAGGCAAATACGATAATTGAATTTCTTATTCCCTTGCGCCAGTTCTTGATTTTTCTCAAAAAAATGGCGAAAAGGATCTGTTTTGTTAAACCTGCGTAACATAAGCGATTTATGGCTAAACAGTAAAGAGAAAAAACGCTACAAATTCTCTTTTGCGCAGGTTTTAGACAAAATTTCTGCACTGCATATCAGCAATTCGCCAGAATGTGGTAGAGCCTTGTCCAAAGTAGAGGCGCTAATTGTGCATCATTACAAGGCGCGATTTCGATAGATGAAATGCGCTTAAGTTCCCCAAAAAGACCAAATTTTCGATGTGAAACATCATGTTCGAAAATCGTGCGGCTGGTAAAGTTAGTGCGAAACGCTTTGTTAAGTCCACCAAAAAACTAAAACCTGCCTTT
Source organism: Undibacterium sp. (assembly GCA_043770645.1). Classification (GTDB taxonomy): domain Bacteria; phylum Pseudomonadota; class Gammaproteobacteria; order Burkholderiales; family Burkholderiaceae_D; genus Undibacterium. Next base: position 17,905 of record JAYVHZ010000149.1, read on the forward strand.
AATCGGCTCTTAGCTTAAGCTGAGTTTATCTGAGAGAAATTTAGTGTATATTGGCTCGCGTTCACAATCCGGTATTTATACAAATCATGCAAAATGTTCGACTCGCTCTGCATCAAAAAATTGTGGGAATTTGCTTGACGGCTGTATTTGGCCTCAGCCTTCATCAAGTGTCGTTCGCTAATCCTATGCAAAGCAAAAACATAGAAAAGCCGACGAAACCGACGCCAAAAAATCCCAACAAAGTCACAGGTCTCTTGTATTCGATTGGTTTGCCTGCAGGTGCATCGTCAGCAGGGCAAAGCAAAAAAGGCAAGACTATCGCTTATTTATACGGCTCCATCCATGTTGCCAAAGCCGATTTTTATCCGCTATCAACGCCGGTACGCAAAGCCTATGCCCAAGCTGACACGATCTTAGTCGAGGCAGACATCACCAATGAGGCGGCAAATAAGGCAACCGCTGGTAAGTTAACTTACGTCGCACCAGACAAGTTGGAAAACCATTTAAGCCCTGCAACTTGGGGCGCGCTGAAAGCGATGACAGGCGAGATGACTGATCAGTTTCAACAATATCATCCCGTTATGGTGGCGATGGGTTTAACCGTCAGTGTTGGTCAGCAGCTAGGTTATGATCCGGCACTCGGCATCGATTTACATTTCATTAAGGCAGCAAAAAAAGACAAAAAAAACCTGATGGAACTAGACAGTGTCCAGTTTCAGGCGGATGTTTTGGCCAATTTGAGCGATGCTGAATCGGATGCGTTGTTAGCGAATACTCTAGATTCATTTCGAAAAGGCGAGGTGAAACAAGAATTTGCGCGTTTGTCTGAAACCTGGCGCGCTGCCGACGCCGAGGGATTGACAAAGATTCTATTGGAAGAAGGGAATAAAGATATTGGGTCGCAGAAAATTATGCAAAAGTTAATGGATGAGAGAAACCCAATGATGGCACAAAAAATTAGTGATTTCATGCGCGCAGGCAAA
>JAYVHZ010000150.1:0-2876 GCA_043770645.1 Undibacterium sp.
GCCACCAAATCGTCATCACTCACATACTTTAGCCATCTTACATTTCCAATTGATCGGTGCTGAGTAAGAATGGGCAGCAGATCTTGCATATCTTCACGCAAACTACCCGCAATCACCAGCTCATGACTAGTCAAAATTTCTTTAGGCAAAGCATAGTATGCACGAATTAACCGCTCCACATTTTTTCGTGGTTGAATGGTGCCTATAAATAGCAAATATGGACTTTGTATTCCCAGCTTCTGTAGTCGACTGCTACGCTCCTGCGACGGAATGCGAACAAAAAAACGTTGATCGCAGGCTAAGGGAGTGATGTCAATTTTATGCTCAGGTATTCCTGCGTGCTCAATTAACTCTTGAGCAGAAAAATCAGAAATCGTAATTACGCGTTGCACAGACTGAATGGCTTTTTTGAATGCATAAGCCTTAAAATGTCGTAAACGAGAATTTATTAATGCCGGCTGAGTCAGTGGAATAGCATCCATTACGGTCGCAACTACGGGCTTAGACTTTAACTTAGGAATTAGATGGTCCGTCGCATGGAAAAGATCAAAACTCTCATCGCAAGCGCGCAACGCCGGATGCGCGTGACCTAATATTGTTTGCCAAGCGGCTATTTCAACATAGTTCCGACATACTTGGTATTCTTGTAAACAAGTAGCGGAAAGTTCCGCATCTAGCGAAGACCTGCGCGCAAATACACATGTCTTAACTGTGAATTCACAATTTTTTCGTATTTGCTCAAGCAAAGCACGGGTATAAATACTAATCCCATCTAAGCTATTACTCTTAATTGATCGTCGTAGAACGGTGGATCCGAAACTCAGCTTAATTGACATTTACACTGCATTCAGTTGTGTTAAGAACTTATAATAATTTTGAAAAGCGCACGGTAGTGCTTTTATAAGTTTCTTGCATGTTGAGTTTTTAGAATTCAAAAAAACATCTACCTATGATATTAGACTTTCGCGTATTTGCATTCAGTACGAAATTTATAACACATAATCGTCTGCCTAAGTCGAACCTAATCAAAGCGAGCTTCTGAATGGCAGACAATACCCTTCTAGATCAGATCTACAAAGACTACGGCCGCTGGAAACAATGGCATCACTCAAATGTTTCCCGATCTACGCTCTCGGCATTTAAGGAGATTCAACGAATACGGCTTCCAAGCGGCTCTAAGTATCTTGAGATTGGATTTGGAAGAGGTGATCTGCTGCGATCTGCGGCTAAGCTTGGATTTAGTGTAAAAGGCATTGAGCGAAATGGCGCAAACTTTAGTGATCTCCTTAATGACGGTTTTGACGTAAGCTGTAGCTGTATTGATGACACATCGAACAACTCGCAAGATATTGCCGTAGCGTTCGATGTTTTTGAGCATCTTTCGTTAAGTGAACTGCATTCAATGTTGACGAGCTTATCGCGAGTACTCAAAACCAATGGGCTCCTGTTAGCGCGCTTCCCGAACAACGCTAGTCCATTCGGTTGCACGAATCAAAACGGTGATATTACTCATAAATTGGCATTGTCTGGAGCATCGTTTAGTCAACTTGCGCAAACTTGTGGCTTTGAAACTCTTCGAGTGTCGAATCCAGCGTACGTTTGGTTCGATGGTTCGCTACTATGGCCCTTGATTGCACTTCCGCGTTGGCTTTTTCGCCGAGCAATTGAGGCGATACTTATGGTCGCCTACTACGGCAAACACTCTAACTTGGATCTTGACGTCATAGTCCTGCTAAAGAAGAAAACGGCGATCAAATAAACACAACAGAAGTGGCACCGCAAGTCTGAACAGTTTTATAAGTGGAAGCTACGTGCCTCTACTTTGCATTGAGCCTAAATTTGGAGGAATTACCGTCACAAGCGGAGAAGCATGACACACGAGATCATATGACCCAAAACTTCAACACTACGCCACTACTGTCTGTCTGTGTCTTGACTTACAACCAAGAGAATTACATTCGACAGTGCCTTGAAAGCCTGATCAATCAAGCCACAGACTTTCAATATGAAATTATTGTTGGCGAAGATTGCTCATTGGATTCAACCCGATACATAGTAGAAGAATTTGCACGACGTTATCCAGATCTTGTTTATCCCATATATCAGAGCCAAAACATCGGTGCTGGTACCAATAATTTCATTTCTGTACACAATGCTGCGAGAGGGCAGTTCATCGCGCATTTGGATGGTGATGATTATTCTTATCCTGGCAGACTACAGAAGCAGGTAGACGTACTTCGTTCTGAGCCTGATTGCAATATTGTTTTTCATCGAATGCGAATAGAAATTAAGGGGAAATTCGATTTAATTGAGGGTCCTTTTTTTGATACACCATCAATTCATGAAAAAAAATTCTATCGCGCTGACCTACTTCTAAACAATTCGATTGGCTGGCAAAGTTCAAAAATGTATAGGGCCTGCATGCGATCTACACCACCAACTGATTTTGAAATCACGGACGTGTTCACAACTATAGAGCAGGTTGGGGGTGGATATGCAAAGTTTGCATCGCACGAAGCATTGGGTGTTTACAGATTACAAATTGGAATCACCAATAATCGCTTACGTATAGCAACAGCGCTATGTGAAACATATAAGTATTTTCACTACAAATATCCGCAATATAGAGATCAAATAAATACAGCTATATTTACATATTTTCTTGCTGATTTAAAAAATAGACGAAAAACAGCCATGCTGTATGGGAAAACTTGGCTCTCAACTTGGCGATTAATGAGCCTGTTTATGTTTATTCGTAATTATTCCATGACGAAAAAACTCATAGTCAAATTTAGCTCTACTACTTTTGATTGAATTTGGATACACGGGATGCCATCAAATAAGCAAACGTCAGCAATGTGGCAGCAATGCAAAGC
>JAYVHZ010000151.1:0-3198 GCA_043770645.1 Undibacterium sp.
CCGGACGACCACCTAAGCCAGTGATAATGCTGCGCAATGAACGGTCATTCATATCCATGACACGCTTCCATTTCACTGTGCGTGGATCGATACCTAAGCTCTCTTTTTGGAAGTAGATATTATTGTCGATCAAGGCTGCCAATAAATTATTCGCTTTTTCAATCGCGGAAAAATCGCCCGTGAAATGCAAGTTGATATCTTCCATCGGCACCACTTGCGAATAGCCGCCGCCTGCCGCGCCGCCCTTGATACCAAACACAGGACCGAGTGAAGGCTCACGCAAGACCACAGTCGTTTTTTTACCGATACGATTGAGGCCTTCGGTGAGTCCAATTGAAGTGGTCGTTTTACCTTCGCCCGGTGGCGTTGGTGTGATCGCAGTGACCAAGATCAGCTTATTCTTTTTGATCTTTTCCGGGTCAATCAAGCTCAACGGCAGTTTTGCTTTGTATTTCCCATAGTGTTCGAGATCGTCAACATCGACGCCCAATACTTTGGCTATCTCATTGATATGTTTGAGTTTTGCGTTTTGTGCGATTTCTAAATCGCTTTTCACTTCATAGTTATTCATATCAATTTCTTTCAAAGTAGGTTCGTGATGCCTTCAAACAATCGAATCATACAGATGCAAAGCGCATCTGACCGCATGAGCTTTATCGTCAGAATACACAGACAAAGTCTATGAATTTGCAGGCTTCGATTTTAGAACCATGACCAACATGAGAATCATTGCCGCCAAGACTGCTAAGGAAGACGAAGACAGTAATGGCACTAACTTTTCTTCTGGTGCAATCTGGCCAAAGAGCATAAACAAGCCTAAAATCATCCCAAGTACCCCAAGATGATGAAGGATAAATTGAACGCGGGCGATCCCACCTGAATACACCGGCAACCAGAGTTTATGAATAATTCCATACATCATTGAAACCACAAAACCTACCAACAATAGATGTGCATGCGTTACTGCTTGACCATGGTCTTTTGTGGCAGCCATGACGATACCTAACAACATACCCAAGACGGCGAATCCTAGCGCCGAAATTAAATATTTACGATCAAATCCCATTTCTATCTCCTTTTTGTAGTATCTCGCCACGCATCAGTGGCTCAAAATTAACTTTTAAAACTTGAATTTCTCAAAAAGTGTACGACCACACCTGAACAGTTCGATTGCCCAAGCATTTTGTCCGCCGTGCAAGATTGACGCCCTGAGCGACGCTAAGTATTATTGAAACAAAAAAAATAAACAAGCCAATCTGATATTGTTGTTGTGTTTTGTTTTGTATTATTTGATTTGAAGTTAAGACGCAAAAGAACGATAGGGTCGCATCGATCCACAGCTTCTAAAATCATATCCAGACCTTGAGGAGAAAAGATGCGCGCCATCATCATGTTTATCTTACTACTGTCCATCAGTGCATGCAGCACAAAACCAGTATTTATCTCAGCCAAAGACATCCCTTGGAATGATGCATTATTTCAAGAAGAGATACCCACTCAATTAATTAGCGAAACTGATATCTTTAAGCTTGACGAAGATTTGGAGGCTCGTCTTTCAAACCCAGAGTTGAGGAATCTCACACTACAAAAACGGATCACCTATTTCCTCGATCTAGTCTATTCCAAAGGGGTTTCCCCTTTTGGATACTCCCCGTACGACACGACGACTGCTGCAAAAACTTGGCGGGCAAAAAAAGGAAACTGTATTTCTCTCACCGTATTGGCTTACGCCATTGGAAAAAAATTAGATTTGCCGATCGTCATGCAAGATGTCGATGTCCCCGTTCAGTTTGATCGCCGTGGCAATGTCGAGTTTCTCAGTACGCATGTGAATGCGCTAGTCTTGCACAAAGATTTTTGGTTTGAGAAGGAGATTGATGAAAGGGGTTATCTCATTGTCGACTTCGAACCACAGATGTTGGTACTAAAACGTGGCCGCGAACTAACTGAAAAGCAAATCATTTCGCATTTCTATAACAATTTAGGGGCGGAGTTTTATGCCAAGAAAAAATACAAATTAGCCTACGCCTACTATAAACAAGCGATCATCAGTTCGCCAAATCACTTTGCAGCTTATAATAATTTGGCTCAGCTCTATATTCAAGCTGGCGATCAAAACCAGGCAGAAGCTCTCTTGCGTTTTGGCCTACAAATCAACGACAAAGATCCTGTTGTCTTACGCAGTTTACAAAATATCTTCCTATCACAACAGCGCAACGAGGAAGCTGAAAAACTGGACAAAATTATTCAAGCGAGCAATGACGAAAACCCACATTATTGGATAGGTTTGGGAATGTATGCGATGGATCAGAAAGACTTTAGAAAAGCCATTTCAAGTTTTGAAAAAGCCCAAAAACTCGCAACTGGATTCGCCGAAATTCATCAAAATTTAGCAACTGCCTATTTTCAAGTTGGCAATCAAGAACGAGCCAAAGAAGAGATGAAAAAATTCATTAATATCCTGCCAGAGCATCCAAAATCAGCTCTATATCGATCAAAAATAACAGCAAGATAAACCACCATGTGACCTTGTGCGAGCGACATGCACAAGGTCCTTTATTTCGTACCCAATCCGCCTATTTTTTGAACAACATCTGTTCACTAGTAAGTGAAACCGGGATACTGCCATAGTCGTTAAACGCCTTAAAAAAATCTAACATCACAAACGGTTTATTCTCCAGCTCCATTTGCTTCGCTCGTTGCGCCATCAATCGCTCAATCAGATATTTCCCCACCACATAGCTGCTGCCATAACCTGGCTGACGTAAGTACAAATGCTGTTCAAATTTCAGCAAATGCGGCTCACGTCGCATCCAGTTGCGAGGTGTCCAATCGAGATGAATGCGGCTCGCCTCTTCCATATTTTTAAGATTCGCATGTGCATATAAAGAACCTAGCCCACGTGCGGCCCGCTGCGCCAACATGATCCACACCAGCTCACGCGAACGTGGACTATCGTCATGCAAACCCATGTGCATAAACATCTCTTCCACGCCGGTTGCGACACCTTCGTTGCGGCTATCCCAAATGTTGTATAACAAAGGTTCACGACGTATCAGGCTCGCATGTGGTTCGTCACGCATTTGTGCCAGATCGAACCAATGGTACCAATGGCAATACAAAGCGACAGGATCATAATGCAGTGTGATACTGAAAAAATTGCGTTTCTCTTCGGGTACAAATGATTGCAGATGTTCA
>JAYVHZ010000152.1:0-12072 GCA_043770645.1 Undibacterium sp.
TTGTTGAACAACTCTTTTAATGCCTGAGCCAAGTCTGCAACGGTCGAAGCCGGTGCCTTCTGTACAAAAATATCGCCCTGAGCGCCGTGTTCAAATGCATATAGCACTAAGTCAACTGAATCTTCCAAGGACATTAAAAACCGTGTCATATTTGGGTCTGTCACCGTCAATTGCTGACCCCCTTTAAGCTGCGACACAAACAGCGGGATGACAGATCCGCGCGAAGCCATCACGTTGCCATAGCGGGTTGCACACAGTACAGTTTCCGTGTCCCCCTGTGTGCGTGCTTTTGCCACCATCAGCTTCTCCGCCATCGCTTTGGATATACCCATGGCGTTAATTGGGTAAACCGCTTTATCGGTGCTAAGTACAATAACTCGCTTCACACCGTTTGCTGTAGCCGCATTCATAACATTTTCGGTACCATGAACGTTAGTGCGTACTGCCTCCATGGGATAGAATTCGCAAGATGGCACCTGCTTTAATGCTGCCGCATGAAACACATAGTCCACTCCTTTCATGGCTTGAAAAGTGCTGTTGTAATCGCGCACATCACCTATATGAAATTTCAACTTAGGGTTATTTAGTGCAATCCGCATTTCCTCCTGCTTTTTTTCATCACGGCTAAAGATTCGAATTTCTCGAACATCCGTTTTTAAAAATCGATTAAGGACGGTGTTTCCGAAAGATCCAGTACCACCCGTAATTAGTAAAATTTTATCGTTAAACATAAATTTCTTTATTCGTAAGAATGCATTAGATTAATAATTTCTTTCCACCCTGGCGATGTATATCCAGTTGCTGTGTGGAATTTGCTGAAATCAAGAGACCTATCAATACAAAGAGTGTCGTCCGGGATAATGTCAATGGATTTCCCATATGTTCCAGCAATCATTTGTAAAAGATCATATTTTGCGATAGGTGCTGCTGCTATATGAAATAAGCCGCTCAATTCCCTATTTGGTATAACGACATCCCGAACAATTCTTGCAAAGAGTACCGTTGGGAGACCGGAAAATATTGCCTTGGTATATCCTCTACAGCTTCCCTCCTGGGCTAGAAACCAGTCCAAGAGACCGAATTTGCTGTTTAGCTCTCTGCCAATTGTAGATGTTCGAAGCGTGATCGAATTTGGATAAATTACTTCACCAAGCAACTTTGACTTCCCATATACATCTTCAGCGTCTGCGGGATCATCTTCACTATACATTCCGCGTTTTCCAGAATAAACGCAATCCGTGCTGATGTGAATAAACCTGGCACCCATCAAGGCGCAGAGTTTTGACAGTCTATGAGGCATCAGAGTATTGATTGGGAGGGAGATAAGCGGGTTCTCCGCCCCTGGTTTATGTTTGGTCAACCCCGCGCAATTGACCACAACGTCTGGATGTACATCTCCCAAAACATTAACCAGTGAGTCGTAATTTTCTGCGTCGACGCCTGATATCAAACATGCACCGATATCAGTTTGAAAAAAACGTCTAATACTGGGGTCGCGGACTGTCCCAATTGTGTTTGATGGGAATTTTTCATGCATAACACGAAGCATCGTGCTGCCAATCATGCCGCTGGCACCGATAACGAGAATTTTCATGGAACCCCTTTTAGAAATAGTTTAGATTGTCGTTGACGCAACATTTAGCTCGCGGTTGTGTTTTAGTATTTCCACCTGCGCATGAACTCGTTCTAAAAACTCCTTGGCAGTGAGCAGCGCCAATTCGCTCCCTGGCTTACCTAGGAATCGCCTCACCGCACGTGCGATTGATAAGGGTGAGAGTGGGTCAAACACCTGCACCGGGTTCAGAATGTCCCGAACATAGTCCAATTCGGCGGCAACCACGGCCAAGCCAGCTTCCTCAGCTTCCATCAGTGGTAGTCCAAAGGATTCCAATAGCGATGGATAAATAAGAGCTTTCGCATGGTGATATTGCATCAGAATTTCATCATGAGGTAAGAAGCCGAGATTGGTAATATTCAAACCTAGCCGCTTCGTCTGTGCATCAATCCATGTCCAAAGGACTGGATACTTCACAGTATCTAGCGTTATGCACAATGAAGGAAAGAGTCCGTCCTTCGCCAGAACTGACCACGCCTCAATCAGTCGACGGTGATTTTTGTGCGGATCGCCCGATGCTGGGTAAATAAAATCGAACTTGTCATCTGTAGTTGCAACGTGGTCAAGTCCCGTTTTAGACGGTTTTTGACCGTGTGGCAACTGGGCGGCTACGAAAGGCCAGACCAGAATAGCTGATTCGGATATATCCAGTTTGGCAGCCAATAGCGTGCGCATGGAAGGGGTTTGGACGATGAAATCATCAGCGTGGTTGGCAAAACGAACCAACCACAACCTCTCGATCCACAGTCGAATGCGGACTTTTAGTGGAAAGCTGCTGAGGGATACCTGCTCGATCAAAAAGCGATTTTGAACAAAAACCATAACCCGTCCCTTTAGCGCATTTAGCGGAGGCAGATTACCGAAGCAGAGCACTGTGTCATGTTCACTCACCACTTGTTTAAGCCAACGCTCCGATTGCCACCGACCTCGGAGTGTGGGTGGAACCCTCTTGATAGTAAGATTTGCAGGCAAATTAGGTGGCAGTAGCAAACGCTGATCGACCAAGACCACAACTGAGTATTCGGACGTGATAGCCTCCAGTAACGGTAACAGCAGAGTGCAACCACCACCTACGTGTACATTCATTGCTTGCAGATAGAGTTTTTTACTCACAATGCGCCTCCGTCAATAGTAATCTGTTGGGTGGGAGATTGTCGTAGTAAAGCGCTGCGTGCAATTCGACGGGGTACGTTATGTGAAGACCAAATACCTATCCCCAATAACAGATTCATTGGAAAAGCCTCGAAGATGATCGTAGTCATCGAGAAGAGTAAAAATACAAGAACACATGGAAACGCTGCGTGCCAATTAACTAATTTCATGTTCTTCCACACGAATACAGCAACGAAAGCGAGTTGCAATAAAGCTAGTATTCCGAAGTTGCCAAACCAAGATGCCCAGAGAGAGTCTGCGGCAAAATTTATCGCAAAGGCATTTTCCTGTAGCGTTCCAGCATTGGTATAGATACCAAAATTGCCGATTGAGGTCAGGGCTATGCTGACTGTATATATAAAAACGTCGACTCGGTTTCCACCCGATACGGCTACAAAGTCGTCCCGCATGGTAATAGTGTTCAGGTTCAAGAAGACCAGCGCACCCATGATTGTCGCGATCCCCATGGACTGAAGGTTAAATCGTCCTTTGGCGATCCAGATCAGCAAGACAGTTGCTGTCACTATGCCGGTGCCGGACTGTGCCAATAGGCAGATCGCCAAGGCAACGCAGGCAGCGATTAGGCGAATGCGGTATTGCTCGTGGGCAAATACCGATATGCATGCACAACAGCTGCAAGCGAAAAAGGCGGTTGAGTTAGGTGCCAGGAAAAATCCCGGTGTTCGCGCTGGCCACCCACCGAAGATTTCACCATAGATTGGTGGCATGTAGAACAGTTCGAAGATTTGGGCGCAAAGACAGGCAAGCATGCCAAAAAGCAACCAGAAAGTGCCACGCTTAGGATTGACTCGTAACGCTAAGTCCCTTTCCAGCAAGAAGATGACGAAGGGGATAGCCCATCGAAGGCCAATGGCGGCGATGGTCAGATCATTCAGGGTGACCGAGATCATGAACGAAATAAACATCACCAATCCGAATGCCAGGGACGACATGGTGACCGGTAAACGTCTGGTCTGAATTGCAATCCACGTGATAGTGGCTAACAAAGTGAGATAAAGAATGTCTTTGAGCAATTTGAAGATGATTGGGCCTTCATAGGCTGTCAGATTCAGAATTGAACCATTAAAGATTGCTTCAATGTCAAAGTAGTTCTGCAGAACAGTGGCGCCGAGAATAAACGGGAACAGCCATGTACCTATGGTTTGTGGTCGGGGTAATGTTGTTCGTTGCAGCATGGTCTATCGAAGCACGGTTCAGGCACGCGCTTTAGCAAGCCGCATTTGGATTGTGCGGAGGACGTCGTCTAGGCGAAGAGACGCGTCATATGAGGTTTCTAGTTTCACAAAAGCGTAGCGGCAACCACCCGGGCGGCGATTAAGCAACAGTGGCAATTTCTGCGCGACAAAGCGAAATGGCAAGACCAATAGGCTCAGTGCAGTGAGTATCGTTTGCCATGCAGGACTGGAGGAGCGATGCATAGCTGCCAGCACTGCTGGTGCATTACCGCGCGCAAATAGCAGACATTTTGCGTAGACGTAGGCCAGATCCGAGTCATCCAAACTACTGCCGAGTCGTTCCTCAGCCTGAAGGTAGGACTGAGCCCAGACTGTAAATGGAGAATAGAACTCAGGTATTCGTGGGCTCCAGACAAGGTTCTGAAAGCGGCCGAGATGATCGTTGCTCTTGAGCTGGCCAACATCAGAGCGTTCGGCACGTTGGGCTGACGTGCTTGTCTTTGATGCGCCCGCAAGCAGCACGGGAAGGTCGATTGCCACGATTTTTTTGACTACACTCGAGAGCATCCTTGAGCTGTAGATGTCTGGGCTGCAACCACCAAAAAGTGTGCCGTAACGTGCGATAACTTCATCGATACAAGATTTAGCGATCAAGCCCGAATAGACTCTGGGAAGAAGTTGCGGGCCATCGCATGAATGAGCTCGAGACTTCCGAATGGCGTCATCCAATATGATTGGCTGTATATATCCGCTTGGATTGCCAAGGAAAAGCGTGCCTCCCACATCTCCCCATCGAGCATCGACAACACCGGGCCAGAAATAAACCCCTTTTGTCTGTGCTGCCAAGATGGCCGCATCAATTTCGTGCTCGTCCATAAGGGCGGCCAAGTCAAAGATACGCTCAGAGATAAGGTCATCATCCCCCATGAAGCAGGCGTAGGTTCCTGTTAGAAGGGCTGTTCCCTGATTAAAATTATCGACGACACTGAGTTGTTCCGCGCGATAAACGTAGGTGATTGCGTACTGGCAGTTCTCGACATCCTTGGCGAGGGAGTCATCGTCGCTGTTATCGAGGATTACTACATCGAAACGGGTGCACTTTTCTTGATGAAATCGCGAGAAGGTCTGAAGCATCGACCGTAGGCAGTCCTGCCGATTGCGTGTTGGAATCACGAAGGTAATAAGAGTGTTAGTGGCTGTCATATACGCATTTTTAATAACCGTGCAGGGATGCCGCCTACTACAGATCTAGGTACCACATCAGAAGTAACAACAGAATTGGCGGCGACAATAGCGCCAGCACCTATGGTGACGCCTTTTGTGATGGTGCAGTTTGCAGCAATCCAAACATCGTCCTCTATTCGGACGGGCGCTTCTACAAGAGGCTGCCGAATCATTGGGCCAGCAGAAAGTTGAGTTCCATGATCGAAGGCTACGATGCAACAGCCTGGGGCAATCATCACATCATTGCCAATAAATATGCCTGCCATTACGCCGTTTAAGGACGTGTTATTGGAAATAGAAGCGTTCATGCCAATCTCGACCTTCCCGAGGATGAGCACATTCCTATAAATCAGTGCCCCCTGCCCAATCCGCGCGCCAAGCGCATTGAATACCCATCGCCTGAGCTTGCAAGAAATAATATCATTGGGTAAAACAGCGACGGCAGCAGATACATACTCTCTACCTAGATATCGAAGAAATCGGATTATTTTTTTAATTAGTCGCATGTTGGCTAGGACGCTTTGAACTCATCCATGAAACGAAATTGTTGCTGCTGCAAGGGAAAGAGTGATCAGTGGTATTAGACTCTTTGTTGCACTTACTTTTGCCATCCGCCGTGTAGCCGCCAAGTTGAATGAACGCCACCAAACGCTGATCGATGCGAACACAAAATATGCGCCATATGCATAGCAAACCAAATCAACACGACGGAAAAATGCAAAGGTCAGCACCAATGCTAATGTTCCCGCACTCATCGCGACAGATGTTAACGCTTGGTATTTAAAGTCCTGAACAGCTAGCAGCAAGACTACCGGTACATAGCAAAGTGCACCTAAGACAAACCCAGGCAGCAAGATGCGCACATAACTAGCTACTGGGACAGCCTGTTCTGGCACTCGCAGCCAAAGCCCAATGATCTGCTCTGCCCAATTCCAAAGAATCCAGGAAGGAACTGCAACCACCAAGATGAGGGCAAATGTAAAGCGTACGACTGTCCGATCTGAATCTTCATTTTCAGGTGTCGCCATTGATTTAATGATTTGCGGCTGGAAGTATTGAACCAACGGTGCTGCCAGCAAGGCAGTTGGTAAGGTGGCAACAGTCATCGCCAAAAAGTACGGGGAAATATCGCCTGCGGGCACAAATGCAGCTAAAAGCACTTTGTCAAGTTGCATGACGGCTGCGCCGGCAAGTCCAGTCAAAAATAGTGGGCTGCCCCGTCGCACCAGGCGAAAGATATTATTCCATGTCAAAGTGGCGGGTGGCGGTGCATTTTCAAGAAGAAACCGCCTACAGAAGTACCGGGTGATCATTAGATGAAGTGCGGTGGATATCAGTTGCACCCATAGAAACATAAAGACACCGCCATGGGTCTCAACCAATACCAACGCGGTAGCTCCAGCTCTGAATGTCACACCGCAAACTTGGATCGAGCTCGCAAGTACAAAATGCTTTTGAGCCAGCAACGATGTCTGCGAAAGGTTCTGCAACACAATCAACAAAAAGAAAACTACGCACAGGGTGTACATCAGGGTTTGATCAAGCGAAGATTTGATGATGGTGCTAAGAATCAGCGTTATAACGAGAATCACACCATAGGCTGCACATAGCGTCGCTTCGGCTTGCCGCCAAACGGCAAAACCCTCTACAGAGCAATGCTCTTGGCTCGCAACATCGCGCCCGACCAGAGTGGCCATGCCGAAATCAAACATCAGTGCAAAGGCTTGGAGGGACAAAATTACCGCAACAACACCAAAAACATCATTGCCCAGATGGGCATGATAAATTGGCAAGAAAAAGATACCGACCAAAATTGCGCCAGTCTTTCCGGCGAATAGCATAGCTATGTCCAGCAGGTTTCTTGCGCGCAATTTTGGTGCGTTTGAAGGTGTTTGCGGGTTATCTGTTCCGCGCTCGCCGGGAGCAGTGGGCCGCCTCATGCTCATCACGCGCTGCACTCGACGCGAACCATGTCGATCAAATGGGTAACTTGATCGTCACTGAGCCACCACCCACACGGCAGCCCCAGTACCTGATCCAGAAAGTGTGCCGTGTTCGGCAAGTCTCTCGGCGGGGCAGCAAACCCCGAATACTGATCAGTTCGTTGATGTAGTTTTGAAACCTGTACACCATGTTTCTTGAGTCTGCTCATCACCTGATCACGATTACGCAACTTGATCAGTAAGGCCCAGTACGCGGGTACAGATCCATGCAGTGGTGCAACCACCTCCACGCCACTGATCTGCGCCAACTCTTGCGTCAAACGTTCTGCCACGCGCCGCGTCTGGGCAATGCGCCCTTCTACATCACCAAGTTGCGCACATCCTATTGCCGAGCAGAGGTTATTGAGTGTTGCGGCCCAGCCGATTTCAGGTATGTCGCAATTGGGATCAATCTCACCGAACGGGTCACGGAAGCGAGCAAGATCAATGCCGTACCGGCGCAATTTGGTCGCACGTTCAGCGTCCTCCGCACTCCGACAACACAGGGCACCGCCCTCGGTAGCGTTGACTTGTCGGTTAGGGTAAAAGGAATAGATGGCAAAGTCACCAAAGCTGCCGACTTGCTTTCCGTCGACGGTTGCAAGTAAGGCGTTGTCGCAATCTTCAATTAGTTTGAGACCACGCCTTTGGCAGATCTCTGCAATCCGCTGTATGTCAGCTGGATAGCCCGCTAGGTGGTAGACGATCACGGCCTTGGCGCGCGGTGTTATCGCGCGCTCGAGGGCCTCAGGATCTAGTGTGCCAGTGTGGGGATCGATGTCGACCCAGATTGCAGTAGCACCGCTGGTTGCAATGGGTGCGTTGGTAGACATGCAGGCATAGGAGGCGGCCAACACTTCGTCGCCGGGGCCAACGCCAATGATTCGCAACGCAATCTGGATCGCGCTAGACATGTCGTTGACAGTCACTACATTGGCCTGATTAACCAATTTGCCGAACCCCTCGGCAAATTGCTTCACATAACTGCCCGAAGCAATCTGACCAGAGCGCAAGACCTTCAACGCGGCAGCATCCATCCGTTCGTCACGGTAGATGCCAAACAAAGGGATTGTCTGGGGCATCTCCATCAACCCCTCTTGATGATTTCGACAATGCGCGCCCTGTCTTCGTCGCTCACCCACCAACCACACGGTATGTGCAAGAGTCGCCTATAGAACTTCTCCAGGCCTGGAAGCTCGACACGAGAGCTTTTGAAAATACTGTGAAGACTGTTCGGACGGTGGAGTTTGGAAGCCATCACGCCCGCTGCGTTCAGCGCCTTCTCGATATCTTCTGCATGATCGGTAAGAAGCGTGTACAACCAGTAACTCGGTTTTGCTAGCGCATCACAGCGCGCGAAATCGACCTCTGGAATACTCTGAAACTGTGCGTCGTAGTAGCGACCATTGGAAATGTGGCGATCCAGAATGGCGGAAATGTGTTCTAGCTGAACAAGACCGATGGTGGCGTTGACGTTGTTCATGTTGTACTTGTAGCCAACGGTTTCAATGTCAACTTCTGTGCGGGGTACACCCTTTAGCATGCCAAACCAGCGAAGTTTTTTGGCTGCAATCATCAACTTGGAATCAGCAATAGCCAGCAGGCCACCATCCACTGTTGTCATGTGCTTGATTGCCTGAAAGGAAAAAATGCCAAAGTCACCGATCGTTCCAACATGCTTGCCATCATAGGTGGCACCCAAAGCATGAGCACAATCCTCTATCAGAGGAATATCGAACTCATCCGCGATAGCGCGTATTTCCGCCAGGCGAACGGGATAGCCGGCATAGTGCACAACGACAATAGCTTTGGTCTTGGCGGTGATGCTTTTCCGAATTGAATCAGGATCGACATTTCCAGACAGCGGGTCTACATCTGCCCAGACAACCTTTGCACCACAGTACAAGATGGATGTGTTGGTTGGCTCTGCCGTCATTGGGGTACTGATAACTTCATCGCCCGGCTGCACACCTGCAAGCGCGAGGGCGGCGTGGAGCGCCGCAGTACCGCTGCTCATTGCCAAAACATTGGGTAATCCAAATTGCTTACCGAATTTTTCTTCAAACTCATAGACTTGCTGACCCTCTGCTACTTGTCCGCTGTAAAGCACAGACTCAAGAGCAGGGATCAGCGATTCCTTTGGTGGAAAAAAAACTTTTACTATTGAAATCATGCTAATTCCTAAATTCTATCTAAAAATGGGATGGCTATTTCTTTCAGGATTAAGTCCGATTGATTTTCAAGATTTAAATTTAGCCACATTTGAAGATTCGCTGGGGATAATTTTACATTTGCACCGTGTCTCGTTAAAGCCGATGTTAGGGGATCATTTTCCAAGGCATTCAGACGCCAGCGGTCAGGCAACGAATGAATCATAAATAATGCCAAATCGTCAGGATTACCTTTGTGGCAAATAATAATATCCCCGACGTGATCTTTGGTCAGCATAAATGAACAGTTACCCAATGCGTATTCATAAATTGCAGTTGCAAATGGTGGGATAGGTGCTGATTTAATTTCAGAAACTGACTTGTCAATATATATTTGATTGCGATTTGAATATTCAAGGCAGCTTTCTGTTTTTATCCATCCATAATTCCACTTATCTAATACGTAAAAATTATGCTTTGAGTAAATGTGATGCTGACTCGTCCAAAGAGTTAAGTAGTCATAGTTTCTTTTTTTGCTAAACTCAATTGTTGTTGTTAGTAGCTCTGTAGCAATACCAGTCCCTCGATTTGTAGCAGAGACGCATACAAGACCTATCATGCCTATTTCAAAAAACTTCTCATTAACTTTGTATTTTTTTTTTCGCAGTACCAAGCCGGCCACTGTCACTGAAGAAATTTTTGCTTCGAAAAAAATAACATTTTTTAAACTATTATCCAACCAAGGAAAATGGTGCTCTAGTGTCACTCCTCTATTTTTGGATTTAAAAAAAACATTCCAAAATAGATCTTTTAAATCTGCAGATATAGAGTCCGATATGAGAATTTCCATGAATTGTCGCGCCAGTCAAAAGCTTAATTTGTCTTGAATTTGGGAACGTGTGGTGAAAAAATATTAACTTCTCTATCGCACTCAGCGACTTAATCCGCATGCAAACTATTCCTTAGCGGGGAAACACCGTGGTTGTTGGCGTTGCCCGCCTAGGTGAGCTTGTCCAAGTTGACTACCAGCTCCCTAGCTCTGGGCGCACCAGTCCAAAACAAAATTCAAGCCGATAATGCCTGCTCCGCCAGTGACAAGAATCATGTGAATGCCTTTGAACTATTTTTTAGATTTCGCAAACTGCCGCGCACAAATACAAACAACAGCAACAACACACCAGTAGCAAGCGTGGCCATGAGGGCAATTAGCCCCTTTTTAGGCTTGCTCTTTCTTTCTGGAGCTTGGGCTACATCCAATATTTGGATTTTGTTGCCTTCTCTGGATTCATCTACTTTAGCTAGTTCGAACTGTTTGGCAAAAAGATCAAACAGCGTTTCGTAATACTTGAAATCACGAAAACGCGCTACGTAGTCACTGTCATTTGAAGTGGATGCCTCGCCGGGCTTTTCTAGCTTGCTTAACTGGGCACGCAGGGTACTTAAGTCTGCAATAGCTTGCCGGTACTGGGGTGCTGAGTCGGCCAAATAGCCACGCATGGACGAAATTTTTACTTCCTGTGCCGAGATCTCTGCCTGCATGCGTGCTACCGCTGCAACGGCGGTGGTAGGGTTGCTTTTGAGTGCGGAGCTGTTGACGCCGGTGGAGCGCAGTGCCTGCTCTGCTTTGGTGAGCTTTTCTTTGGTGCCCAGCAACTGCGACTCAAAGAATGCACGGCGCTGCTGTGCCTCGGTTAACGCCAAGCGCTGAATAAGCGTGCTCAGCTCTTCTATCTGGGCATTGGCTAACTCGGCGGCAAACACGGGGTCGCCGTCATCGACTTCAATAGTAATTAGATTGTCTTTACCGCTGCTGATGCGAGTACGGCCTTTTAGTGCAAGCCGGGCATCCGTTAACAGCTCTACTTTGTAACGCTCAATTAGCTTGAACCGCTCAACCAATTTGTCTTCGATACGGCGGCTTTTTAGAAATGCTATGAACTGGTCGTTAGGGTTCTTAAGGCCAGTAGCTGCGCCCGCAATACCGCCGAGAGAGCCTAAGCTTTGTAGCAGCAGGCTGGCGGAGCTTTGCTGCTGCTGGGGTGGCAAAAAAACCGTAGTAGCCGTATACGTGGGTGGAATCAAAAAAGTGATGCCTAGCGCAATAAGACCTACAAGCAAAGGGCCGAGCACTAGCAAAGCCAAATTTTCTCTTATGACTTGAATAATATCCAGCAAACTGATTTCGTCCGAATCGTTTGCGGCGTCTACAGGTAAATTTGACATTGGCTGTTGAATAAAAACTGGTGAAATAACAAGAAATTTACAGCCGTAACTATTGCCGCAAAATCTTGATACCGGCCACGCCTAAGCCAAACTGGTAGAAGATAGACGTCCAGTCTTTGGCGCCTTGAATAAACTTGTTGTAGGCCGTGGTGCGGTCTACCTTTTCGGGCACAAAGAGCGTGTCGCCAGGGTACATGGTGCGCGTTAGCACGGTGCTGCCTCTACCAAACCATGAGCGGCTGACGCTAAGGTCGCTCTCTACTGAGCCGTCGGCGCGGATGATCATGGAGCTTTCTTCTTCCGCGTCTCTGGTTACGCCAGCCCGGTCTAGGTAGTGCTTGGCGGCTGAGTTGGGGCGATAGATGAATGAGGTTTCCGCCATTACAGCGCCTACTACGCCAATGAAGTCAGGCGCGTAGGGAATGACTATACGGTCCCCGTCTTCCAATTTAATATCTGGGAAAACCGGGTTTTCTGGGCTCATTTCCAGAGCAATACGCCCGCTAGCTTTTAAGTTTTTAAGCCTGGCT
>JAYVHZ010000153.1:0-3308 GCA_043770645.1 Undibacterium sp.
AGCTTCCGCACCACCATCAATTTCGCCATCAGAGTGACGGACTGAATCTTCAAATGGATTTGGCTCAAAACAACGTCCCGCTTTAATTGCCCATGAAAAGAATCCAGATACATTGGTTAAGTGGTCATTGCAGGTTCTAGCTGAAATTGTGTCTGGAGCAGTGACGTTGCCGCTTTCATCAAGAACGGTCGGTGGACTGAGCAATATTTCAGATGCTGTGCCAATTTTAATATTGCGTTTTTTTGCATGCAGTGGAATATGCGATAGAGCCTCATTGAAGTCCATGCATTCCCGGCGGGTGAGTTCATGCACCATCCGATGATTGCCACCCATCAGAATGCCAAATAATTCCAGACTTTCGGTATAGGATTTTTTCGTGGCAGCGGCAATGCCTTTTTTGGAAAGCAAATAGGAATCAAAGGCATCTTTCAACGTGCTTGGCTTGGTTGGAAGTGCTTGGGCAAATTGAGTAATTTCGGCTTTTAATTTCTGAGCCTCTATTTTGAGTGTTTCAGTTGGCGGCGGAGCTGGTTGTTCACCACGACTGGCATGCAAGAAGAGAGCGAAGTTTTTCAGTTCTTCTTGAGCGATCTGTGGATTATCGCTCGTCTGAATACGGGCGGCAGAAATACTGCCATCCTTCCCAATAGTGAGTCCTTCCACAATCAGTTTTTTAATGCTTGCAGGATCAAGGCTGTCTGGATCAATCGTCATAAGTCGCGCCAATCTGGTAATCAATGGAAGCATTGTGCCAGAAAGTTGGTAGCCCGTAAGCCTTGCGGTTTTGGGACAACGGGTAAGCAGGGAACGATTGAGTTCAGGCTGACCAAGAATGGTAGCGAGAATTTGTGGAAAAACGATTCGGAAATAAAAAACGCCGTGTCGAGAACGGCGTAGGTGTGAAGCTAATTTCATCGGTATCACCTCAATGTGAGGTGGAACACCTGTTTGGAACACCTGATATTTTAAAGGTCAGAAACCTCAATCAGATCAACAACTTATAATCTTGGTGGCCCGGGGCGGAATCGAACCACCGACACAAGGATTTTCAATTGGAAAATCCTAATTTTCGTGGTTCGAACTAGAACGCAAATCCTATATAAATCAATCACTTAAGCGCATGTGTGCGCAGTCAAACGCACTTCTTATCGGCATCAACTGACAGAAAACTGACAGAAAAGTCCGTAAAAACATCATAGACTGAATCAGCGGACTTTGGCAAATCCTTGTGTGAAATAGGGTGCGAATGGAGGGAGTTAATGTGTTCGTTTTAGATGTGGTCAGTATTTTTTTAGGTCGCGCGTCGATTTCTATATTAAGCCTAACAAACTTATTTTGAAGGTTTAATGATGGAAATTTTGACGAAAGAAGATGTGTGTGAAACGCTTAGCATGTCTGTGCGCGGACTGGAGATGATGATTGCTCGTGGGGAATTTCCGCCAGGTGTTCGCATGGGGAAACGAATGTATTGGTGTCATGAAGTGATTGAGAATTGGAAATCGCGCATGTTTAGCAGCCAACTTGCATGGAAACCAGGCCGCCTATAAGCGTATTGCAAACGGGACAAACCTCAATGAGGACCCAAGCTTTTAGCGGGTTACTGCCCCTCATTGGGCTGCAGGAAGCTTGAAGCCCGTTTAACTAAACTGCCTTTGAAATCTGGAATTTTGTAGTTAAGGACATCGACAACTTGAAACTGTTTCTGCTTTTTAGTTGGCGATGAACTGTTGTAATTGGTCGATGCCGCTAACATTTAGCCTGCTAGCTTGTAGACGATTGGATATGTCGCATCTTAGTTGGGCATCAATCTTGGAAATTACGGCATATTTAATTACATCACGTCAATAAAGCCTTAGACGACTACCTTCTAAAGGTTGAAGATAGTCGCCTAACAAAATGGATACTTCCTAAAATTGCTCGACTGGTCTAATTACTGACTTGACTTAGTTAGCTTTGCAGGTAGCTATCAAGGCAGCGATATCACACGATTCTGAAAATAGATTTGGAGAAATTGCGGCGAAGTGGTCGGTACTAATTTAATGTAATAGAGGAATCTCTTCCACTAACACGGTTCATGTACCACCATTCTTCACCGTGACCATATAAGGCCGAATTCACTAGGTCACAAAGACAAACTTCGGGGTATCGCCGGTAACCGTTCGCGTATTTGCGCACACTGGCGATGTCTTCGGCTGGTTCGTCGAAATACTCATAGATTGTGCCAACTTCATAAAATGGTGAATGGGATAGAACTGCAATTGCTTCCGATAACTCGCATTCAGCATATTCAACGTACTGAGAAATGATTTGATGAAAATATTCCAGAGTGCCGGCTCCCAAATCTATCGCATCGTGTAATAGGAGTTTCATGAAGTCTGGAGTGAACTGCTGCAGTAGTGTTTCAAGCGCGATGTCTGCCTGAAAGCCCATATATTTATAGTCATCATCTTCAAGACAAATTACGGTATGGTTGCGCGCTGTATTTGTTACGACCTTGATTTTCTCCTGAGCGACGAAATAGTAATTTATGGTTTCGTCACCGTTGAACTCCAACACAATATCGTGTGCATTGGCATAGGTAAGTTCAGGATTGCCACTTATTGCCATGGCATGTGCAAGCAATACGCTCTCCATAAACCATATGTTTTCCGGCTTAGATTGAATGAGCTTTCTGATGCCATCTGTAATGTAGACGTCACCGATTTTCCACCCGCGAAAAAATCGTAACGCCATGCATTCCGCTGAAATTTCCATTTGATATGACATATTTCCCTTTGATTTTTATATTGTTAGATTGCCGTTTTGAATAAGCTGAGCTAGATTCTAGCGTTGCATTTTTCCTCTTTTTTCATGTGTCAGCGGATTGCAAATACGGCTTGATTCAGTAGCTAAGATAAACGCTCAATTCCCCACTAGGTGAATCAGTCAGTCGTCGCGCCTTCAACATCTCCAACGCATATGCCTCCCCTAATACTTCAAAACATTCCCAGAAGTCCATGTTGAGATGACCTTGTGATTCCGCAATCTTTGCACGACGCGCAGCAATGTCATCAATACTAATTTTTTTCTTTGACTGTCCCAATGCTTTGGCGGCTGCGAATAAGCTATCTCGAAGCAGAGGTGTAAGCGGTAGCGTATATTCGAAGCACCTAGCATTTCTGTTCCAATAGCCAAGGCTAGCGAATTTTTTGAAATACGTAATAGGTATCAATTCTTCAACCTTGAGCGCTACCGCGTTTCTCGAGATTGAATTTGCAAGTTTTAATTTTTGATTTGAAATTGTTTGAATTTCTAAGAAAAATTTGTCT
>JAYVHZ010000154.1:0-8012 GCA_043770645.1 Undibacterium sp.
GCCAAATGTCGACGCACCGTGTTAATAGCACACCCCACCTCGCTGGCAATCTGCCGCAAACTGAACCCATGCTTATTTAATAGTTGAATTTCCACATACACCTCTTTAGGTTTCAAAACCGCTCCAAAAAGCAGCCATCATCTCAAAATGGTGTATCAGTTTTCAATCGCTGCTCTGTATCAGTTTACAACCGCTGCTGACAAGTCTATCGCTATATCGAATTGAATCCTGTGCGAGCAGGAATCGTGCTGCAGCCATCAGACTATACTTGGTCGAGCTACCAGATCAATGCAATGGGAAAAGAATCGGCGTTGTGCACACCGCATTCTTGTTACCTTGCTTTAGGTCGCGATCCAACAACGAGACAAGTCAACTATCGGGATCTCTTTAAAGGACAAATCGATGGCGAGTTGTTGGAGACTATTCGTGCTTCTGTTAATAAAGGCATGGTATTTGGCAATAGCCGCTTCGAGACGGAAATCGAGACTTTGACGGGGCGCCGAATGACGGCGGGTAAAGTGGGGCGGCCAGTTGGCTGGCGTAAGCTTGGCAGCAGCGAAGGTTTAATTTGATCTGACCCCAACTATGATAATCGGGGTCAGATCAAATTAAAGCTTAGTTGTACTGGAACGCTGAAACAATTGTATGGAATTAAAGATCTCGAGACTACAGTGAGTTTAAGCTGTCGGCATTCCCGAGCATGTAATTTAACGTGGGAATAACAGACAGGTGTGTTTTGCGAATGAGCAGGATTTTGCTGCTTGTGCCCATTGCCTGAAGGAATATGCGAAAAAGTTTCGAATGGTCATGCACGCTTAGGACCACTGTTGACTGAGCGTTCGATAGCAATCGAGAGTAACAACTCAACAATTCCAGAAAACATCAAACAAGGGCCATTAAATTTTACCGATCAAATCATTTAGGTAAAAGTGCCTGACGGTTACAATAACTTCACAAAAAAACCACAAACAAAAAAGCCAACCCGCGAGGATTGGCTTTTATCGTTTAAGCGCTTAATTTTAATCCTATTCTTTTGGCGCGTCGGGAGGGGTTCGAACCCCCGACCCATGCCTTAGAAGGGCATTGCTCTATCCAACTGAGCTACCGACGCACACGTATTTTCAGTCCTTCGCGGGCTAAAAATCAGAAGGCTGAATATTACAGTGTATCGCTGCTAACATCAAGAATCATTGCCCTATAATTGGAAATTAAGAGATGCAATTGGCTAAGCGACGCGCCATATTATTCGCAATTTCGGCATCCGATGTTTCCACCATCACCCGAACTAAAGGTTCAGTTCCTGATGCTCGAATCAGCACCCGTCCCTGCCCTGCCAATTCTTTCTCTACTTGCGTTTTTTCCGCTACCAGTGCCGCATTGGTTTGCCAGTCAAAGCCAGGTGTGACGCGCACATTAATTAACACCTGTGGAAACAATGTGAGGTTTTCAAAACATTGATCCAATGATTTACCGTTGCGCTTCAATGCAGATAAGACTTGTAACGCTGAAACGATACCATCACCTGTCGTATGTTTATCTAAGCATAGCAAATGACCCGAGCCCTCGCCACCGAGCAGCCAGCCCTGTTGCTGCATTTGCTCTAACACATAACGGTCGCCCACTTTCGCACGAATAAAGCCGACACCCAACTCTTTAAACGCCAGCTCAACCGCCATATTGGTCATCAAAGTACCAACAGCGCCAGCAACTGGACCGATCGCCATGCGATCTAATACCATCAAGTAAAGAAGTTGATCGCCATCGTAAATTTTGCCATGTCTATCGACCATCACAAGACGATCAGCATCACCATCGAGCGCAATACCTAAATCAGCATGATTCGCGCGTACCGCTAATGCCAAAGCTTCAGGCGCTGTCGCCCCAACTGCATCATTAATATTAAAACCGTTCGGATGGTTACCGATGGAAATAACTTCTGCACCTAACTCATGAAATACGTGTGGTGCAATATCATAGGCAGCGCCATGAGCACAGTCGATAACAATTTTTAAACCACGTAAATCCAACTCGTTCGGATATGTGCTTTTGCAAAACTCGATGTAACGACCATTCGCGTCATCTAGGCGTTTTGCCTTACCCAATTTATCAGAACTCACACACTGCATTTCAAGATCGAGTTCAGCTTCTATCGCTAATTCAATATCATCTGGCAGTTTTGTGCCTTGAGCCGAGAAAAATTTGATGCCATTGTCATCATAAGGATTGTGCGAAGCAGAAATCACCACACCAGCTGACAAGCGCAAGGCTCGTGTGAGATAGGCAATCGCCGGCGTTGGCATTGGACCAGACAACATAATGTCTACGCCAGCCGCAGCGAAGCCAGCCTCAAGAGCAGCCTCAAGCATATAGCCAGAAACCCGCGTGTCTTTACCTATTAGGACAGTCGGACGTGAGTGACCTGCCGTATCCAATTTCGCTAACACTTTGCCAGCAGCATAACCAAGTCGCATCACGAAATCTGGCGTGATGGGACTAACGCCAACTTTGCCACGGATACCATCGGTACCAAAATATTTACGAGACATGTTTTTCCTTTCTTATTTTTTTAAATGACTACATTTTGTGCTGATAGCTCTCAGGCAAGCTTAATCGTATTGACCGCATGCCATACCTTTATCGCATCTACCGTCTCGGCAACATCATGCACCCGTAAGATGCGCGCCCCCTGCGTCATAGCCGCCAATGCTGCAGCGAGGCTGCCCGCCATACGATGTTCTACCGGCTTGCCCGTGATTGCACCTATCATGGTTTTGCGCGAGATACCCGCTAATACCGGCAATCCTAATTCCTCTTGCATCAAATTGATGTTTTGTAAGAGATCAATATTATGTTCCAAGGTCTTACCAAATCCAAATCCAGGGTCAATACTGATTCGATTTTTTTCAACGCCTTCAGCCACTAGTTGATCACAACGCTCACGCAAAAATGCGATAATGTCTTGCGTTACATCTTGGTAGCTTGGTTGTTCTTGCATGGTTTCTGGCGATTTTTGCATGTGCATCACACATAAGCCAACATCACTGTTAGCCACCTCCGCACGTGCTTGTGCAGAGTTAAAACCAAGAATGTCGTTGATCATATCTGCGCCAGCGATAATCGCTTCACGCATCACTTCTGGCTTGTAGGTATCGATCGATATCGGCTTACCACAATCACGTAAAGCATAGATCAATGGGATCACCCGCTTTAGCTCTTCATCCAATGGCAAAGGCCTTGCGCCTGGACGACTTGATTCACCGCCGATATCAATGATATCAACGCCATCTTCGATCATTTGTTCGGCATGCGTGATCGCATGATCTAAGGATTGAAATTTTCCACCATCAGAGAATGAATCTGGGGTGACGTTGAGAATTCCCATCACCAGTGGCTTGAATACCGTTTTAATGGCTTTGTTGCTCGCCACTTTCATTGGGAAACGATATCGTCCACATTCAAAATACGGTGTTAACATAAAACGATCGCTCTAAAAATGAAGGGTGAGGATTTCTCCTCACCCCCTTAAACAGTTTAATTTTTTAAAATTTAGGCTGGCGCTGTAGCATTCGGTGTGACACCGCCTGGTGGTGTATCGGAAGATGACTTAGGCGCTGCGGTAAATGACTTTGGTGGATGTGGTTCCACTCCATTCATGATGTCATTGATCTGCTCAGCATCAATGGTTTCCCACTCAAGCAATGCTTTGGTCATCGCTTCAACCTTGTCACGATTTTCCTCTAACAACTGACGGGAAATCGCATATTGAGCATCAAGAATAGCGCGGATTTCTGAATCAACTTTTTGCTGAGTTGCCTCAGAAATTGTTTTAGACGAGCCGCCAAAATAACCGCCCTCTTGACTATCTTCGTACACCATCACGCCTAATGTGTCGGACATACCAAAACGAGTCACCATCGCACGTGCTAATTTCGTCGCACGAGAGAAATCGTTAGAGGCACCAGTCGACATTTGACCAACGAAAATTTCTTCTGCAATACGACCACCAAACAAGATCGCAATTTCTTCCAGCATCTTATCTTTATAACCGCTGATCTGGTCATGCTCAGGCAACTGCCAAGTCAAACCAAGCGCATTACCACGAGGCATGATAGTCACTTTGTGAACTGGATCTGCTTTCGGCAAGAGTTTTGCTACCACAGCATGGCCTGATTCATGATAAGCCGTATTGCGACGTTCGTCTTCGCGCATCACCATGGATTTACGCTCTGGACCCATGTAGATTTTGTCTTTAGCATCTTCAAAATCCTGCATCTCAACCAAACGCTTGTTGCGACGTGCAGCAAACAAAGCTGATTCATTGACCAAATTAGCCAAGTCAGCACCAGAGAAACCGGGTGTACCGCGAGCCAAGATATCGGCACGGACGTCAGGCGCGATTGGCACTTTCCGCATATGCACATTGAGAATCTGTTCACGACCACGAATATCCGGCAAGCTGACTGTCACCTGACGATCAAAACGACCTGGACGCAATAAAGCTTTATCCAGCACGTCGGCACGGTTAGTTGCAGCGACTACGATCACACCGGAGTTAGGTTCAAAACCATCCATCTCCACCAGCATTTGATTCAATGTTTGCTCTCGCTCATCATTACCGCCGCCCATCCCAGCGCCACGATGACGACCAACCGCATCGATCTCATCGATAAAAATAATGCATGGTGAATGTTTTTTTGCATTGTCGAACATATCGCGTACACGAGACGCACCAACGCCGACAAACAACTCGACGAAATAAGAGCCTGAGATAGTGAAGAACGGCACTTTTGCTTCGCCTGCGATCGCACGTGCCAACAAAGTTTTACCCGTGCCTGGAGGACCGACCATCAAAACACCGCGTGGAATACGTCCGCCCAGTTTTTGGAATTTGCTTGGATCCTTTAAGAAATCAACGACTTCGCTGACTTCTTCTTTCGCCTCGTCACAACCAGCAACATCTGCAAATGTCACATGATTATTGGTGTCATCAAGCATACGTGCTTTAGATTTACCAAATGAAAACGCGCCGCCTTTACCACCACCTTGCATTTGACGCATAAAGAAAATCCATACGCCGATCAACAACAACATCGGCCCGTATGAAATCAAAATCTGACCCAGCAAAGATGGTTCTTCTGGCGGCTTACTATCAAATTTAATGCCATTATCGACCAGGTCTTTTGCCAAGCCTTTATCGAAAATCGTCAACTGGGCTTTAATTTTTTTATCATCGATGGTGGTCGCAACGACAGTACGATTACTATCATCAATTACCGCTTCCTTGATGCGCTTTGAGCGCACTTCATCTAAAAACTGAGAGTAAGGAATTGTCACTGCATTCGCAGCTAAATTCTTACTATCAAATTTATTGAACACCATAAAAAGCACCAAGAGGACAGCGCCCCACATTGCAATTTTGGTTAACATTGAATTATTCACAAAAACTCCTCGGGTGCATATCTTGCACAAAAAGTCGCGGGTAAAATGACGCGCGAAACGACTAGCACTTAAAAACGGACATTCTACTCGCATCGGATACAGCTTGCTGAACAAGATATGCTGGCGCGATTGACAATTATCAAGAGTAAAACAGATGAAATATCGATTTATTTCACTTATTTTCTGATCAAGTTGGATGTTTTACGCCTTTTCCTAACAAAAATATCTCAGATGACTTGTCCTTGCTGGCTTTTGGTTTTTTATTTGCGACGGTAGTAAACTCGTTTTTAAACAAAGTCACCAAGGCATTATAGCTAGTGCCATGAAAACATTTCACCAGCAATGCACCATTCGGCTTCAAATGCGCCTTAGCAAATTCAACTGCCAATTCAATAATGTACTCAACGCGCGCACCATCTACGGTAGCATTCCCTGATAAATTGGGCGCCATGTCTGATAACACGATGTCGACTTTTTTCCCATGCAACTTAGCCTCTAACTGAGACAAAACATCTTCTTCACGGAAATCACCCTGAATAAAATGGACGTCGGCGATCGGTTCCATCTCTAGCAAATCCAACGCATAGATTTCACCAAGAATGCCGCCGCCCTCTTTGCCAGCCAATTTATTCCGTACATATTGCGACCAACTACCCGGCGTCGCCCCCAAATCGACGATAATCTGACCAGCTTTGATCAATTTTTCAGTTTCGTCGATTTCTTTGAGCTTATAAACAGCCCGTGAGCGATAGCCCTCTTTTTGTGCTAATTTCACATAAGGATCATTAATATGATCGTGAACCCAATTTTGATTGAATTTATTCTTGGCCATTGGCGTAAAATACTGCTTTTAAAGGAATTTATATGTCAAACGACGCATCAACTGCAAAAATCAAACCAAAATCAAAACTCACACCAGCTGAACGTAGTGAATTACGGGCTGAAGCGCATGGTCTCAAACCTATCGTTATCATCGGTGAAGCTGGACTCACACCGGCGGTAAAGAAAGAAATTGATGCCAGCTTGAATTCTCACGGATTAATCAAGGTTCGCGTCTTTGGTGATGATCGTGAAGCACGCGTGGCAATGTACGACACAATTTGCGAAGAACTCGATGCCGAACCAGTTCAACACATAGGCAAATTATTGGTGATCTACCGTCCAAAAATCGACGGCATTAAAGAAACAAAATTTGTAAAACGTGGCAAAGGCCTGCGTGAAGTGACTATTGTGAAGCCTAGCGCAAGTGGCACGAAAAAACCATCTGTTTCTAAAGTTTTAGTCAAAGGCAATGAACGTGTAACCCAAGGTGGCACGATCAAACGCGCTAAACCACGTCAATCCAGCGTCAAGAAAACTGGCAGAGACTAAGCTCAAACTCTTTGACTAGCTTCAACTAGCGCATTAGCTACTACCGTTAGTACCGTTATTATCAAAGAGGGGCGCAAACTTGCGCCCCATTTTTTTTGTACTAATTTATTTTCAACACTTCTCAGTGCCTTTTACGAAACTTATGCCTACGAAGTCCGCCTAAAATTTTAGATGTACAACACATCCAAAATTTCATACTCACGCACACCAGCAGGTGCCTGCACACCTACCACATCACCCGCGTACTTACCAATTAAGGCACGTGCGATAGGCGAAGTAATCGACACTTTATTCAACTTTAAATCGGCTTCGTCTTCACCCACGATTTGGTATTGAACTTTCTGTCCATTTTCCAAATCTTCCAGTTGCACGGTTGCGGCGAATACCACGCGACCTTCAGCATCTAATTCTGTAGGATCGATAATTTGTGCTGCGCTTAATTTACCATCCAAGTCCGCAATACGACCTTCAATAAAACTTTGACGCTCTTTGGCTGCATCGTATTCCGCATTTTCAGACAAATCGCCTTGCGCGCGTGCTTCCGCTATCGCGTTAATCACATCTGGGCGTTCTTTGGTCTTTAATTTGTGCAACTCTTGCTTGAGCAATTCTGCACCAAATTTAGTCAGGGGTACTGTACTCATAGCTATCTACAATATATAAGTGAAAAATCAGGTAAAAAGTACTGGGATAAAAATCCCAAGTTAAAAAACAAGATGGATCGCCATCATGCCTAAAAATAGAGAGGTCACAAGAACAATGATGGCTCATTGTTGATTGTGACCTCTCGGTGTGCGACGCCCTGTTTATCAGAGTTTCGCAGAATTGCGCTTAGTGTAAAGACTTATGCAGACCTTGTAAATCATAGACATGCATTTCATCTAGATGGCGCATACCTTCGACCGCAGCTTCTGCACCTGCAATCGTCGTAATAGTCGTAGCACCTGAAGCTAAAGCAGAAACACGAATCGACCGAGAGTCGGCAATCGCATTGCGTTTTTCTTCAACGGTGTTAATGACCATAACTACCTCACGGTTTTTCAACAAGTCAACCACGTGTGGACGGCCTTCTGCGACTTTATTTACGGAAGCACAAGTCACACCTGCCGCTGAAATCGCCGCTGCAGTGCCTTTTGTAGCGACCAGTTCAAAGCCCATCGCTACCAACTTCTTAGCGATATTGATTGCGCGTGGCTTATCGG
>JAYVHZ010000155.1:0-4325 GCA_043770645.1 Undibacterium sp.
GACCTACGCAATTTGGTTAATGATAGGTTGCTTGCTGGCTGCATTACTGGTTCTGACAAATATCAGCGCTTGGACAAATGCCCTACTGTTCGCGGTTCCCGTGACACTCGTTTTTGGTAGTGTTTCCGCCTCAGCTTATTATGTTGCCCGATCTTTACCGATGAAGAAACGTAACTTCTTTGTCGTCTCCGGTGTCTTTGGTGGCACTGCGTTAATCTACGGTGTAGTTTGGGTTGTTCTATGTTTTTTGTGGAATAAAGTCAGTCTTTTGTTTGAGGAAAGCTGGGCAGGCATCGTACTAAGTCAGCACTTAGCCAGCTTGTTGCTGATTTGCGGCACTTTATTATATCTATTGTCGATTTTGGTCTACGACGTCTTACTAGCACTCGATAATATCCGGCAAGCAGAACGCCGCGAAGCTGCTTCTGAAGTCTTAGCACGCGATGCTGAGCTGCAAGTTTTGCGCACTCAGATCAATCCACATTTTTTATTCAACAGCCTCAATTCGATTAGCGCTCTAACGACGATCGACGCAGCCGCAGCGAGGAACATGACGATAGAATTAGCGCAGTTTTTCCGACAAACCTTGGCTTTATCTGAAAAACAAAAAATATCGCTAAGCGAAGAGATCGCCCTCTGCAATCATTTTTTAGCGATAGAAAAAATCCGCTTCGGTAAAAAGTTACAAGTCCAAATGGACATCGATCCGATCTCGGAAAACTGTCTATTGCCGCCAATGTTATTGCAACCCCTCTTAGAAAATGCCATCAAACATGGCATCCGTGATTTGATAGATGGCGGCACCATCATCGTGAGCAGCAAAGTGCGCGATCCGTGGTTGTTTGTTGCCATCGACAATCCTGTCGATATCCAACCAAGTCAAACTCAAGGCACCGGCACCGGTCTCAAAAATTTGCAAGCTCGTCTACGTACGCTTTATGCTGATAAAGCCCGCGTGGAATGGCGTATTACCGAGCAAAATTTTCGCATAGAAATTGCTCTACCTGTAGAGCGTCTTTGATATTACATACAAAACATGAACACAACACTACGCGCCCTGATCATCGATGATGAAGACCTCGCCCGCAGGCTGACCAAAGAATTTTTACGTTCACACAGCGATATACAAGTGGTCGCTGAATGCGAGAATGGCATTGAGGCTGTTGATGCGATTACCGAACATCAGCCAGATCTGATTTTTCTCGATATCCAAATGCCCAAGCTCAATGGCTTTGAAGTATTGGAAGCGACTGGACGCAAAGATGGCGTGATTTTTACGACCGCCTACGATCAATATGCATTGAAAGCCTTCGATCAACATGCGATTGACTATCTGCTCAAACCTTATTCACAGCAACGTTTCGATGAAGCCTTGAGTAAGGCACGAAAATTACTCGGACAAACGAATCCGGCGGTACAAGCCCTGCTAGCACAAACTAATGCCTTGCCGGAACGCTTGACAGTGCGTGATCGCGGACAAACACACGTGATCCCCGTGGCACAAATCGATTACATTGAAGCACAAGACGACTATGTGCAGATTCACTTTGCGGGTAAATCACTACTAAAGACCCAAAGCCTGTCCGATTTAGAAAAACAACTCGATCCTACAATTTTTGTGCGCATTCACCGCTCTACCATCATCCGTCTACAAGCACTAAAATGTTTGGAACGCGCGAGTAAAGATAGCTATCAAGCAGTGATGCATAGTGGTGTTAATCTTCCGATTAGTCGTTCTGGCTATGACCGTATCAAGGGAATGCTGTAAAGTGCTGGACTTTCGGATTTAGACAAAATTCAGCGACTCGGCAAAATGAACATCATCATCAATCAAGAATTACGCGATTACATCGACCCGCTTACGACCCACGAATATCTCGCATTAGAACGCAGCTTGCTCAAAGAAGGCTGCCGTGATGCTTTAGTCTTGTGGGGAGAAACCCTGATCGATGGACATAATCGCTATGCGATCTGTCAAAAACATAACATCCCTTTCCAAACTAAACACAACGACAGCTTTCAAAGCGTGGAAGATGTGATGTTGTGGATGATCGATAATCATCTCGCACGCCGCAGTGTCTCTAGCTTTCAGCGTGGTGTTTTGGCATTGCGTAAAAAAGAAATCATCACGACCCGTCGCAAAGATAAAACCAGCAAAGAAAAAGCTGCGGAAGCCGAACTCGCGGCGAAAGAGCCAGATCCAGTCTCGGTCGAAACCCGGGATGAAATCGCTAAAGTTGCCGGACTAAGTAAACCAGCTGTGGCACAAATAGAAAAAATTCGTAAAGGTGCGACACCAGAGTTAGTAGAAGCAGTCCGTGCAGGCACAATTTCTATTAACACCGCAGCAACCATTTCCTCACTTCCAAACGACCAACAAGTCGCCGCGGTCGCTGGCGGAAAAAAAGAATTACAACAAGCGGCACGACAATTGCGTCAAGTGCGAACACCTCGATCCACTGCAGAAACAGATGCTACCAGCACAGAATCGCCAGAAGCGGCAATCGGGATCATCGACGGTACAAACAGCACTAACAGGCCAGAAACCTCAGAACTAGAACGTCTACGTGCTGAAAATCATGCTTTAAAGACCCAAATTGCCGAACTCAAAAGCCAATTAGCGGCAACGCAAGCCTCACACTAAACGCTTTTAGGAAAAATCAATAAAATGGCGCAAAACGGGCTTGAAATTGCCAATCTTGCCCATAATTAGCCTAAGTTTTCAAAAATTAGTATTCAGCAGTATCAAGTTTAAACCGCTTAAAACAACATTTCACTTCTCACCATCTTATTCAATTGTTAGGAACATCATGACTATTAGCGTCAACGGCACCGAAATCAACGAAGCAACCATCAATGCTGAAATGGACCGTGCCCGTGCTGCTGGCCATCCAGAAGGCGAACAATTACGCGATAGCGCCATCCAAGAACTGATCTTGCGCAACCTAATGATGGCAGAAGCAGCTAAGTTGGACATCAATGTCGGTAGCGAAGAAGAGATCATCGGCACCTTGTTACAGCAAGAAGTCGCTTTCGACGAAGTTGATGAAGCTGCTTGCCGTACATTCTATGAAGAAAACAGTTCCAGCTTCAAGCAGGGTGAAATGGCTGCTGCTAGCCATATTTTATTCACACCAGGTGAAGGCTTGGCAGCTAGCTTAGTTAAAGCCAAGGCCGAAGGGATTTTGGCAGATCTGCAAAAAAATCCATCTGCATTTGCAAGCATGGCACGCGAACACTCTGCTTGCCCATCAGGCAAAGAAGGCGGCGCGCTCGGCCAATTTGGTCGTGGTCAAATGGTGCCAGAGTTTGAACAAGCGGTATTCAGCACAGAACCAGGCAATATCACACCAGAATTGATCGAAACCCAATTTGGTTATCACATCATTCAAGTTACCGAGCACAACGGTGGCGACTTAGTCAGCTTTGACGAAGTCAAAGAACGCTTGCAAGCTTATTTGACTGATTTAGAAGGCCGCAAAGCAACCCATGCTTACCTCGCTAACTTAGTCAGCGCAGCAAAGATTGACGGTTATGAATTGCCAGCTTTCGCTTAAGCGATTCTTATTCAAATCGATTTCCTCGACTAAAGCGCTCAGCAACGAGGCTTTATGATTCCTTAAAAAACGCACTTGGCATACTTCAGGTATTCTTAGTGCGTTTTTTTCATTCCAAACTTTTAAAGGCAAACGATGACCATGATGTATTCCACCTCGATTCCCGTCTTCAAGCAAATGCTCGGTAGTCTGCAAGTGATTTTGCAAAAAACGCAGGCACATGCAGCGGAAAAGAAAATTGAAGACCAAGTTTTTCTGCAAGCGCGCTTAGCACCAGATATGTTCAATTTAATTCGTCAAGTGCAAATTGCAGCCGACTTCGCCAAAGGCGTTTCTGCTCGTTTAGCGAATGTCGATGTACCTGATTTTCAAGATACCGAAAATAGTTTTGAAGAATTACAGGCACGTCTGAGCAAGACTTTGGACTTCATCAGCGGCTTAACACCGGAACAATTCGAAGGCAGCGAAGCGCGTGAAGTCATCCTGCGCCCTGGTACGCCAAAAGAGAAAAAATTGGTCGGTACGACTTACTTGTTAGGCTATGGATTGCCACAATTTTTCTTCCACGTAACGACTGCTTACGACATTCTGCGTCATCATGGTGTGGAATTAGGCAAACGTGACTACATGGGAAATTATTAAAAAATAGTCACCGTAGACACGAATGCCCGCCATAACCATGGCGGGCATTGTCATTTCTAACGAGACAACTTAGCCACCGCTTATCAGAAAATAAGAACCATTCACCATAATTTAGCATCAATTAAC
>JAYVHZ010000156.1:0-3737 GCA_043770645.1 Undibacterium sp.
CTCTAGTCCCATATTGCCATACAAGATTGGCCAAATATTTACGTTGGCTCTCGGCTTTCTTTTTTTGCTATTTTCTTATATTTTGACTGTGATCTGTGCCGGTCTTTTAGCAATAGTTACCTTTGCTTTATTCATGGTTGCTCAGGCAACCTTTGCGGTACTTTTGGCACTTGGTCCTTTCTTTATTTTGTGTCTCATTTTTCCGTTCACACAGAAGTTTTTCGAGGCTTACATTGGTACTGTGATGACAAGTATCTTTGCTCTAGCGTTGACTGCTATTGTTTTAAATTTAGGAAGTTCTATATTGGGTTTGCAAAACATTGTCGCTAACGTTGGTGCTCCTGACGGTACTGCAGACGGGTACATGGTGTATGCAAGAGATGCTGCTGTTGCTCTCGTTGCGAAAGCGGGCGCAGCTCTTTTGACAACTTACATCGCTTTTAAGGTTTTTGACCTAGCCGCCGCTTTAGGTGGCGGTATGAATATGGGCAATAACTTGGTTGGTGGTGTACGAGCTATTGTTAGCGATTTGGCTAGTAATGGCGGCAAGTCCAAGTCTCCAACTTCTAATAGTATTTCACCAGGTGCTGGCGGCGGCGGTGGCGGTGGCGGTGGTGGTGGTGGCGGTGCTTCACAGCGAGCCGCTGGTGCTAATTCGACACTAACGGGTGCTGCTGTCAGAGGTGCAGCCGCTTTAGCTGCGCCAGTAGCTGGTCGTCTCGCCTCTGGAGTATCAAACATGGCTTCGATGGCTTCATACGGCGCTGGCCGCGCTGCTGGCGCGGCTGGTAAGTTCGCCTACAACCGATATTCACAAAACCGCAATCGAATTAGTGCAAGTTGATTTTTTAAAAGGAGATCCCATGAGTATCCGTAAGCTATTCACCACTGTCGCAATTAGCGGCATGCTTTTCTTTGCTGCTTTGCCAGCTCGGGCGGGCATTCCCGTCATTGATGGCTCAAATTTAGCTCAGCAAATTCAGCAAGTTCTTTCTTGGGGGCAACAAGCTCAGCAGATGCTTGATCAGATTAATAAGCTGCAGCAACAATTTCAGCAGCTACAAACAATGACTCAAAAGTTAGATGGTGGGCGCGGCTTAGGTTCTATTTTGCAGAACCCCGCCATAGCGAATGCACTCCCACCAGAAATGCGCGATGCCGCTCAGCTACTGCTTAATCCTTCTGCCATGAGCAGCAGTCCTGCGGCGATTAGCAGCGTTCTCGCTTCGTTCGGCATCACGCAAACCGGGATTGTTACCGCAGCTCAGGGTAACGCTGACGCGCTATCAAAAGCACAAGCCATTCTCGCTGCATCTCAACAGCGACAAACTCAATTGCAGTCATTGGGACTACGTGTTGACGGCGCTGCTGATGCAAAGGAAAGCTTGGACTTGCTCAATCGCAACACTCTCGAAACAGCGAGTATCCAAAACCAGATGATGCAAACAATGGCGTCTATCGAGGCTGCCAAGCAACAGCAGGAACTTGCGCAAGCCGCTCAAATACAGCGGGATACAGCAACCTCAACGTCGCGACTTGCCGCGCCCGTTCGCCTTATGGGCCGCTAATTCAAAGAAAGACAGTTTATGAGCATTTTCAATCAGGGCGCCAACTGGGAAACCTCGCGTGTTTCCGATCTTGAGCGCAGCCGAAAAACCGCATGGATGTTGACGGGCTTGCTGGGTATTTGTTTGCTTGCTGCTGTCGTCGCACTCGCTTTATTGACACCTTTGCGCCGAACAGTTCCGTACCTGATTAAGCAAGATGCTCAGACTGGCAATATTGAAGTTTTGCAGTCCTTTGACAATAGAGCGGTAGGAAGTCAGGAGACATTAAATAAATACTGGGCTCGCCGTTATGTCACTGCACGTGAGCAATACAACTGGTATCTGGTAGGCAGCGATTACGACAATGTTTCTGCAATGACTGATCCTGTGATCTTCAAAGACTATGGCGATCAATTCTCAGGCGACAAGGGACTTGATAAAGTGTTTGGCGATTTCACTGAACGCAAAATCAAAATCTTGTCTATTGCTCCTTCTCCGACCAACGCGCAGCAAATGGTGGTTCGTTTCGAGCGCACCACGATTAGCAAGGGCGTTGTTGTGGAAGCGCCTACTGCTTTTGTCGTGAATTTGACTTTCCGATACAACCCTAATGCCTACGCCAGTGAAGCTGAGCTGATTCGCAATCCTATGGGCTATCAGGTGTATAGCTATCGCCGTGACGTTGAGGTGTTGGCTACCGGCGAACAAACGCCAGGAGCAAAGCCATGAAATTGAGTTCTATCTCACTTGTCTGTGCGTTAATGTTTTCTTCATCTGCCTACGCGCTCGATGTGCCTGTGAGTGGGCCTAATGATGCTCGTATCCGCATGGTGACTTATCGCCCCAACGAGGTCACCAAGATTGACGTACAGCTCGGAGTCGTCACTCGCATCATTCTTGAGCCTGGAGAAAAGATCGAAGTCCCTGTCGTTGGTTTGTCCAGCGATTGCACCAAGGATGCTGACGAATGGTGCATCAGCGCCATTCAAGGCAGTAATCAAATTTTCGTGCGCCCACGTGACAACGCGACACGAAACAACATGGAGCTGCATACTAACAAGCGCGATTATTCGTTTGTTTTCGAGCTGGCAAAGCCTACCGTTTCCCGCGGGAAACAGGTGGCACCCGCCATTCCTTTTTACCGCGTAGTCTTCGACTACCCCAAGCCAAAACCCCCTGCGCCCGCTTTCGCGTTGTCACCTGAACAAGCCCGCGCAACAGCAGTAGATGATTTGCTGCGTCGTGTCGATGCTTCCGCTTCGCGCCAAGTGCCTTCGGCGGTTGATCCAGACTTTGGCATGACGCCTGTACAGCGCTTGAAGTCCGAAGGTGCTCAGGTTCGCAACGCGAACTACACCAAGCAAGTTCTTGAAAAAGGTGAGGATGCGAACCCGACTATGGTTTTTGACGATGGTCGGTTTACCTATTTTGAATTTCCCGGCGCTAGGGAAATTCCTGCTGTTTTCGCCCATGGAAGCGATGGAGAGCCAACACGCGTCAATTGGCATATGCAAGGCAGTTTTGTGGTTGTGCAGCGCACAGCGCGTAAATTCACGTTGCGCCTAGGCGATGCTGTGGTTGGCATTTTTAATGAGGCCTATGACGCAACGGGTGTCGATACGCCTACAAACACGGTTTCGCCTGCGGTAGTGCGAGAACTCAAGGGAGCTGCACAATGAGCGATAACCAGATAAATGATGCCTCGGTGCTTAATGCATCTGCTCCTGAGCCCGTTGATATTGTTTCTGTCAACAAAAAAGGGAGTAATGACAACAAAGCCGGAAAGGCCGTGTTTTTGTTGATCGTGGGCGCTGTGCTTGTGGGTGGTTTGACGTGGTTTGGTCAACGCTATGCCACACAGAAAAAAGAGCAGCTCAAGCAATCCAATGCACCCAAGTCGCAAACGGATACCGCGCCTATTTTTAATCCTGAGAAAACAGGTGCTGGTGTTGCCGCCCCTAAGCTGGGGTCCGAGGGCAGCCTGATACCGCCTAGTCAAAAGCAAGGCGATACACCAGCCGTCAAAGCGGCTGGTGATTCAGGTTCTGAGGTGCGTCCTTTGCGCGGTGCTGATGGCAAACCGATGGTGAACGCGCAAGGTCGTGCAATGGGCGTGGATCGCAATGGCAACATCATCGAAGTCCCGGCTATCGCCCTGGTTGTCGAATCGGACAGAAAGCCTTTGCCAGG